>NZ_JAGWCX010000013.1:0-71224 GCF_020657775.1 Clostridioides sp. ZZV14-6345
TAAGTTATAATAAGTACTTATTTTAACTTTATAAATTTATATTGACTTAAATTTAAAGTCTCCTAAATTATTTTAGGAGATTTTTTTATTAAGATTTAATTCTAGCATATGTTGTAAATCATTTTGATATATTGTATTATTAATTATTAAGAGGTTATTTATATATGCAAGTTGTCATTCTACAATATACAAAAGGAGGACTAAAATTTTGAATTTTAGACTACCAAAAAAAAGGTTACCCCAAAAGTTAATTTTTATATGTATAGTACTTATTAGTATTATTTTGTTTGTAAAATATGACCAAAATGGACTGAAAGAAAGAGAAATTATAAATAAGGGAAAATATATGTCTGAAAGTCTTGTGGCAGATAAAGAGTATGATGAAGCAAAAAAAGTGGTTAAGACTTCTTTTGAATCTATCCCAGAAAAAAAATACAATAAAGTATATAATGAAGTTTGGGATATGTTAAAGACTATTTCATATGTTCCAGATGGAACGAAGGTAGTCATTGATTCTTTAGAAAAGATGAGAGAATCAGATGTAAAGTTATCTGATGAGTGTAGATTTAATATAGAAAAAAGATTAGCATCAGTGTACATAATGGATAATAATTATTCTAAAGCAGTAGATTTAACTGTAAAATCTATAAAATTGGCTGAGAAGTTGGGGAATAATTATGAAAAAGCAAGACTAGATGTTGATTTGGCGAGCATACTTTTAAAGGTAGGTAGCTATGAAACAGCAGAGAAATTAATAAAAGATTCTTTTAAGATAGATATTGACGAAGGTGAAAAAAATGGAATGGTTAGATTATATGCTCTTATAAATCTGGCAGAAATATATATAGAGGTGGGAGAATATGATAAAGCCATTGAAATAAGTAACAGAGTAAAAGATTATAAAAAATTTGTAAATACAGATGATTACAATGATTTTGAGATAATGGCTTCTATAATACAGGCAAATGCGTATGTAGGAAAAAATAATGTACAAAAGTCAAAGACTTTTTTAGAAAGAGCTGATTATCTTATAAAATCTGATAGAACAGTTCATATATTAGATAAAGATATGTATTATTATATGGCAGTGGGAAATTTAGAATATAAAAGCGAAAATTATAATTCTGCAATAGATAATTATAAAAAAAGCTTAGAGATATCCACTAAGAGAAAATTAACTCAGGAGAAAATAAAAAATTTAAATAAGATATTAAATATATATGAAAAACAAGGAAATGTAGAATCTTTAAATGAGTATCAAAAGATGTTAATAAATGAATATAAAGAGAACAAAAGTATAAGAGATTCAGAGACTAGTTTCTATATAATTGATAAAGTATCAAATGAAAGTGAGCTATTTGAAAAAACTAAAAAAGAAATAAAATATTATAAAATATTGTTTACAGTAATTTTAATCGCTATATTAGGGTCTACTTTTTTATATAATAGATTGAAGTATTTTAAAGCACAAAATTTACATGATGGTCTTACAAATGTTTATAATAGAAAAAGTTTTGATATTATGTATGAAAAGTACAGAGAGAAAGATGATAATTTTGCGCTTGTAATGATAGATATTGATAATTTTAAACTCATAAATGATAATTATGGGCATAAATTTGGTGATGTTGTTATAAAAGGGATAACAAATACTATTTGTGTTATGTTGGAACAAGATGATAAAGTCTTTAGGTATGGAGGAGAAGAGTTTTCTGTATTGATAAGAAATAAATCTGGTGAAGAAGTAGCAGATATAATTGACAATATAAGAGTTGCAATTGAAAATAAAAAGTGGAATGAAGGTGTGACTGTGACTATAAGTTCAGGTGTGGCTCATATTTCGGATAGTAAAAATGTACTAGAAGAAGCTGATAAAAATCTATATAAAGCAAAACAGCTTGGTAGAAATAAAGTAGTATATAAGTAATTGTATGCTATATAAATAAGAGGTATAAATATGAAACAATCAATAGCTATAGTAACTGATAAAATAACCAAATTATCATCTTTTTTAGAAGAAAATATACGCTTGGTTTTAGGGGATTATGTTGATATAAACCATTATTATCTAGAAAATTTAAACGAGGATGATAAAATACAAGGTGATTTTGTATTAGTAATGAATGATGATAGATTAAATAGCATGAGAAAGCATTTAGTACAAGATAGCAAGATTATAGTGGTGAGGAGAACTCTTAAAGAAAATGAAATCTATGGATTATTTTCAATACCAAATAGAACAGAAGTATTGGTTGTAAATGATACAAAAGAAACTACCTTAGAAACGATAAGCTTATTTTATAAGATAGGAGTAAAAAATTTGAAGTTTACCCCATATATTGAAGGAAAAACTTATAAAAATATAGACATAGCTATAACACCTGGAGTAAAGGAGAAAGTACCAAGTTATATAAATAAAGTAATCGACCTTGGTAATAGATATATTGATATATCTACTTTTATAGAAATAATAAATGGTCTTAGAATTGATGTCAAAGAAATACGTAAAAACTTAATGGCATATTCTGAGAGCTTAATAAGCTTAGATAATGGAGTTAAAGATAATTATAGACAACTGTTTTTGAAAATAGAAGAACAAGATGTTATATTGAATCTATCAAAAGATGGAATAATATTTACTTCAGCAGATGGTGTTATAAACACATTTAATAAAGAAGCTTTAAAAATTTTAGGGATAAATGAAAATCCACAAGGTAAAAACATAGAAGAAATTATTTCTAAGGATTTAAATATTTTACTTGGAGACAATGAAATAGTTGATGAAGTCGTATTTACAAATAAAAAATATATAAATGTAAATAAAAAAAGTATTTTTTCTATGGGAAATAAAGCTGGTGTATATTATAATTTACAAGAAATAACATATATAAAAAAATTAGAACAAAATCTTACTAATAAACTAAGAGAGCAAGGTCAAATAGCTAAATATACATTTAAAGATATAAAAACTAAAAATAAGAATATGATAAAATGCATAGAATTGGCTAAAAAAATATCTAAATCAGACCTTTCTGTGTTAATAATAGGAGAAAGTGGTACTGGCAAAGAATTGTTGTCACAATCAATTCATAATTCCTCTAATAGAAGTAATCAACCATTTATAGCAGTTAATTGTGCAGCAGTTCCAGATAGCCTATTAGAGAGTCAACTATTTGGATATGAAAAAGGCTCTTTCACAGGAGCTTTAAGAGAAGGAAAAAAGGGTCTATTTGAACTTGCTAACAATGGAACTATATTTCTAGATGAAATTGGAGATATGCCTCCAGTATTGCAGACAAAGTTACTAAGGGTACTACAAGAAAAGCAGGTTATGCCTATAGGCTCTCATAATGTTATAAATATAGATGTTAGGGTCATAGCAGCAACAAACAAAAACTTGCCAAGGATGATTAGAGAAGGAAAATTTAGAGAAGATTTGTATTATAGACTAAATGTATTGCCAATAGATGTACCATCACTAAGGAATCGAAAAGAAGATATAATAACGCTTATGAATTTCTTTTTGAGAAATAATATAAGACTTTCACCTGAAGTTGTAACTATTTTAGAAAAATATAATTGGCCAGGAAATATAAGAGAGTTACAAAATGTTGCTTCTTATGTAAGTTTAATGTGTGATAGCATGGTTTTTAAGGATGACTTACCACCATATATAAAGACAGAATATGTTGCTAGCTATGAAGATGGATTTGGTTATACCAAAAAAGAATTTGAGGAGATATTAAGAGTTCTATATGAAAGGAGAGATTCATCTTCTGGAGTTGGAAGAGGATTTATAATAGAAAAACTTATGGAGGAAGAAATTGAGATTTCTGAAAGTAAAGTTAGAAAGGTGTTATCTTATTTAAGTGAATGTGGATATATATCATCTAAATCTGGAAGATGTGGAAGTCAAATAACTCCAGAGGGGATAAAACTTTACAATAGTATTACTTAAGTATACTAATATTAAAATAAGATATTCAAAATATAAATATTTAAATAATCATAAACTTTTATACTTATAAAATTTAAGTTTATATTGTGAGAGAAAGAATTTTATACATTTAAAATAGTTTAAATTAAATACTAATAGGTTTAAAAAATAGGTTTAGATAGGTAATAGGTTATAATAAAATAACCCATTACCTATTTTTATTTGTAAAAAAAACGTACACACAGTTAAAAATAAAAAATATAGTTGATAAAAGTATTGAAAATACTAGAAGAAGAATAAATAAAAATAATTAAAAATTTTGGCATACATATTGCTAATTATAGAGATAAGATGACAAAATAATTGGGAGGTTTAATTATGAAATACAAAACAACAGGGACTTGTGCTACAGAAATTGAATTTGAGGTAAAAGAAAATAAAGTTACAAGTGTCAATTTCACTGGTGGATGTGATGGAAATTTAAAAGGGCTAAAAGTATTAGTTGAAGGTATGAATGTAGAAGATGTAATTCAAAAATTAAAAGGAATAGAGTGTAAAACAAAGCCAACATCTTGCCCAGACCAACTTTCTTTAGCATTGGAAAATTATATGAATATAAAATAAATACATAAAACAATCGATTAGTTAGGAGCTTGATTATGAAACCAATAATAGGTATTTTAGGAAATTTAATAATAATGGAAAATGGTATGTTTCCAGGGCTTGAAAGGTCATATGTAAATAATGATTATATAAATGCAGTACTAAAAGGTGGAGGTAGCCCAGTTATTATTCCAGTAAATACAGATAAAGAAGTGATAAAAAAACAGATTGAGATGGTTGATGGAGTATTAATATCTGGGGGATGGGATGTCAATCCTCAATTGTATGGAGAAGAAACAAGAGAAGAAACAACCTTTATATATCCAGAAGTAGATGAATTTGATTTAATTGCAATAAGTATAGCATTAGAGCTTAAAAAGCCTATGTTAGGTATATGTAGGGGGCTACAAATTTTAAATGTAAGCTTAGGAGGAACTTTGTACCAGGATAATAATCTTGTAGAAGGAAATTATATAAAACATACACAATCTTCCAAAAGACATGTAGCTACTCATAAAATAGATGTTAAAGAAGGAAGTATTTTAGAAGGAATCTTAGGAAAACAGTTGCTTACAAATAGCTATCATCATCAAAGTATCAATCAGCTTGGGAAAGGATTAAAGGCTATAGCACATTCGAAAGATGGTATAATAGAAGCTATTCAAAAAGAGGATGATAATTTTGTAGTAGGAGTACAATGGCATCCAGAAATGATGGTAGATTACTGTAATAAAATGGAAAATCTATTTAAATATTTTATAAATATTTGTTCAAATTTATAATATACCTTGGAGGGATTGAACATGAATGAAAAGAATAAAATGGGATTAATAAGTATTATACTTTTAGGTATTAATGCAGTAGTAGGAGCAGGAGTCTTTCTATTACCAGGAGATGCAATGAAAGCATTTGGAGTAGCAAGTATATTTGTGTATATGTTTGATATGTTATTAGTTTTATCCATGGCATTTTGTTTTGCTGAAGTAGCAGGTAAATTCAATAAAAATGGTGCTGCTTATGTTTATACTAAAGAAGCTTTTGGAGATTTTTGTGGCTTTGAAGTAGGTCTTATGAAATGGGTAATAGGATGTATTTCTTGGGCAGCTTTAATAGTAGGTTTTCCTACATCATTATCAGCAGTATGGGCTCCAGCAGGTGACCCACATATACAAAAAATTATAATTGTAGCTATGATAGTTGGACTTACAATTATAAACTTATTAGGTGTGTCTCTATCAAAAATTGTACAAAATGTTATAACTGTAGGTAAACTAATTCCATTAATATTATTTATAGGAATAGGTATATTTTTTATAAAAGGGGTTAATTTTACTACTTCAACAATGGTGCCTCCAGGTGCTGGAGCAACAGAGTTTGGAGCAGCAGCACTTTTAATGTTTTATTCATTTACAGGATTTGAATCTATAGCAGTTGCAGCGGAGGACATGGATAACCCTAGAAAAAATATACCAATAGCAATTATAAGTGTAATAGTAATTGCATCAATAATATATATATTAAATCAAGTTGTATGTGTTGGTATACTAGGAGATTCATTATCTAGTACATCTACACCAGTTGCAGATGCTGCAAGAATATGTTTTGGAAATATGGGTGCTGGATTAGTTACTTTTGGAACATTGGTTTCTGTTGGTGGAATTTGTATGTGTGGTGCTTTCGTAAATCCAAGAAGTTGTGTAGCTTTGGCTGATGATAAAATGTTACCAAGAATATTTGCAAGAAAAGATAAAAAAGGTACACCATATATAGCGATAATAGCTACTATGATAATCACTATACCAATAGCTTTATCTGGAAGTTTTGCTGAATTAGCAGCAATAAGTGCAGTTGCTAGATTCATACAATACATACCAACATCTTTATCAGTATTAGTATTTAGAAAGAAAAGACCAGAATTAGTAGGTACCTTTAAAACACCTTTTGGAGTAGTGATTCCTCTAATTGCTGTATGTGTTGGGACATGGTTATTATTCCAAGCATCTATTCATCAATTAATTATGGGATTAGGAGCATTGGCAATTGGAGTACCATTATATTTTATAATGAAGTCTTATAATAGAAAGGTTTATGGTGAAAATTTAAAGAAAATAATTTAATTATATTATAACAGATTATTGAGTTAAAGTTAGATATTGTCATAAAATTAAATACAAATAAGTATCTATAAGGCTATATTAAAATATTATTAATTTTTTATTTTAATATAGCCTTATATTGTTATTAATACGTGAAAAATATTGTAACAGCAGAAGAACAATAGTATTATGTTTATAGACAACATACTTATTAGGAGGTAAATTTATGCCAACAATAACATTGTCTGATAATTCAGTAAAATTGATTGCATTTATAGATGGTGAAATAGTTGGTATTGCGACGATTGATTCTAATCAAAAAGCAAAAGGAAAGCATGTTGGAGTATTGGAAATATAATTAGTGTACATTTTATCTCGAAAAAAGTATATTAAGTATGGTATAATTAAAAAAGAATATAACTTAATATAATTTTGGAGGACGAATTATGAAAAATCTGTGTAAAATATCAGATGATTATTTAAACAGCAAACTTAAGTATTTAAAGTTATTATCAAAACAATATCCAAGTATATCAAAAGCAAGTACAGAAATAATAAATTTAGAGGCTATATTAAATCTTCCAAAGGGGACAGAGCATTTTATAACAGATGTACATGGTGAATATGAACCATTTGTACATGTATTAAAAAATGGTTCTGGTGTAATAAAGAGAAAAATAGAAGAATTATTTTCAAACACAATAAGAGATAGCGAAAAAAAGATGTTAGCAACTCTTGTATATTATCCTGAACAAAAGTTAGATTTAATAATTAAGCAAGAGGAAAATATAGATGATTTTTATAGAATAAATATTTATAGACTTATAGAACTGTGCAAGTATGCTTCTAGCAAGTATACTAGGTCTAAAGTTAGAAAACTTTTACCAGAAAATTTTAAATACATAATAGAAGAACTTTTACATGAGCATGTTAAAAGTGAACATAAAGAAGAGTACTATAAAAGTATAGTTGAAACAATAGTTGATATAGGAATAGCTAAAGAGTTTATAATTGCTATTTCTACAGTGATACAAAAATTAGTTGTTGATAGACTACATGTAATAGGAGATATTTATGATAGAGGTCCAAGACCAGATATAATTGTGGATAAGCTTATTGAACATCATTGTGTAGATATTCAATGGGGAAATCATGACATATTATGGATGGGTTCGGCGGCAGGTGAAAAAACTTGTATAGCAAATGCACTTAGGATATCAGCTAGATATGCGAATTTAGATATTGTAGAAGACATATATGGAATAAACTTATTGCCTTTAGCCACTTTTGCTATAGAGATGTATAAAGATGACCCTTGTAAAGAATTTATTCCAAAGATTAATGACCAAAGTGTGACAACAACAGAAAAGTCTTTAATGGCAAAAATGCACAAAGCAATAAGTATAATTCAATTTAAGCTTGAAGGTGAAGTTATAAGACGAAGACCCGAGTTTGAGATGGAACATAGACTTTTACTTAATATGATAAACTATGATGAAGGCACAATTACTCTAAAAGGAAAAACATATAAACTAAAAGATACTTATTTGCCTACAATAGACAAAAAAGACCCATATAAATTAACAATGGAAGAAAAAAACGTTATTGATAAATTAGTGTCTTCATTTAGAGGTAGTGAAAAATTACAAAAACATGTTTCATTTTTATTTTCTAAAGGAAGTATATATTTAAAGGCAAACTCAAATTTACTGATTCATGGATGTGTACCATTAAATGAAGATGGAAGTTTTATGTCTATGAATATAATGAGAAAAGAGTATAAAGGTAAGGCTCTTATGGACAAAATGGAATCTCTAGCAAGAGAAGGGTTTTTCTTCAAAGATAAAGCAGAAGAAAAACTATATGGTATGGATATTATGTGGTATTTGTGGACTGGAAAGTGTTCATCATTATTTGGTAAAGATGATATGACCACATTTGAAAGATATTTTATAGCAGAAAAAGAGACTCATAAAGAAAATAAGAACCCATATTTTAAACTTAGAGAAAATGAGGTGGCTTGTGAAAAAATATTTGAAGAATTTGATTTAGAACTTGATGAATCACATATAATAAATGGGCATGTTCCTGTGGAAAGTAAAAATGGAGAGAGTCCAATAAAAGCTAATGGTAAAATTCTTGTTATAGATGGTGGTTTTTCTAGAGCTTACCAAAAAACTACTGGTATAGCTGGATATACTTTAATATATAATTCTAGAACTCTGCAATTAGTATCACATGAACCATTTAATTCTGCTGAAGAAGCTATTGCAAATGAAAGCGATATTTTATCGACAACTGTTGTAGTAGAGCATAAGGCAAAGAGAAAAATGGTGAGAGATACTGATGAAGGAGTAAAAATACAAGAAGAAATAGAAGACTTAAAATTACTTTTAATGGCTTATAAAAAGGGGCTAATAAAAGAAATGTAGATATTATAAAGATTAATAATATTAGTAGAGTCTACTCACTAAGTGAATCCTAAATAAAAGGGTTCACTTTTTTTATTGATAAACATTATTAAAAAAAATATATATGTTTTGGTAATATTCCTTGTCCTTTATAAATAGAATTATATAAACAAAGGAGGAGGACAAGAAATGAATAAACTTTCTGATGAAATAATAAACTCTCTTTCTACAACTATAAGAGAAAAGGTAGAAAAAATATCAAACAATAATCTAAATATAGAAGAAATTAGGTTACGTTCACAAAAACCATTGATACTGAATGCAAACTCTAAAGATTATTTTTACAATCAGAAAACTATGACACTTGATTTAAATCAACAAAACTCATATGTAGTTACAAGAGAAGATGTAGAGCAAACTTTTCAAATAATATGTAAATATTCAATACATTCATTTATGGACGATATAAAAAAAGGATTTATAACTTTGAGAGGAGGTCATAGAGTAGGATTAGTTGGAAAAGTAATAGTGGAAGATGGACAAGTCAAAAACATAAAGCATATATCATCTTTAAATATAAGAGTATCAAGAGAAATTATTGGATGTTCGGATAAGATTTTAAGTCATATCATAAAAGGAAAAAATCAGATTAATAATACTTTGATAATATCACCACCTCAATGTGGAAAAACAACTTTAATAAGAGATATAGTAAGGAATTTAAGTAATGGTAATGAGTATTATGGATTTAAAGGTTTAAAAGTAGCTTTAGTAGATGAGCGTAATGAGATAGCAGGTGCGTATTTAGGTGTTCCACAAATGGATGTTGGAATAAGGACTGATATAATAGAAACTTGCCCAAAAGACTTGGGTATTACAATGCTTTTAAGGTCTATGTCACCAAATGTTATTGTGACAGATGAGATTGGAAGCGAAAAAGAAATAAAGGCATTATACACAGCATTAAATGGAGGTATAGGATTAATAACTACTGTACATGGAGATTCAATAGATGATATACAAAATAGAAAAGAATTAAACAGGCTTCTAGATAAAGAATTATTTAAAAAAATTATAATTCTTTCTGCAAAAAGAGGAGCAGGAACGATTGAAAAAATTTACGATTTAGAAGAAAAGAGATGGTATTTTGCAAATTAAAATAATTATTATAGCTCTTTTAATAGGAAGTAGTTATTTGATAGGTGAACATATATACAAAACTTATACTCGTAGACATAAACAATTGAATGATTTAATAAGAGTTCTAGAAATTTTGAGGATGGATTTATCTTTCGGGCTTTATACATTAGAAGAAATTTTTAATAGAATAGGTGGAAATAAAGAGTTTTGTTTTTGGAAGTTTTTCTATCAAATATCAGAAGAACTTCACAATGAACAAAGTAAAACTTTGGAAATGATAATATCAGAAAATATTGATGTCCTAAATAAAGAAACTTATCTAGGTAATAAAGAAATCGAGGAGTTGAAAAATCTAATCCTTACTTTAGGTAAAAGTGATATAGAGTCACAACAAAGAATGATAGATTTATCTATAGAAAATTTGAAAAAACAAACCTATGAGACAAAGGAAGATATAAACAAAAAGGGCATATTATATAAAAAACTAGTGACATTTATAGGCATAGGTATATGTATTATATTGATTTAGTATGGGGAGGTTTATTATGGAAATATCATTGATATTAAAGGTTGCAGGTGTCGGTATTCTAATATCAGTATTGAATATGATATTGGAAAAAACAGATAGAAAAGATTGGGCAGGTCTTACTACATTAGCAGGTGTAATAATTGTATTGGGTATGGTGATAACAGAAATAAGTGATTTGTTTAATACTGTAAGAACAATGTTTCAACTTTACTAAAGAGGAGGGAGTAATTTGGAAATAATGCAATTAATAGGAATTGCAATCATTTCAACTACACTCTGTTTAGTAATTAAAAAAGATAGACCAGAGATAGCAAATTTCATAGCAATAATAACTGGAGTAATAATATTATTATCAGTTATGTTTAAGTTGAATTTTATAGTAGATAGTATACAAGACTTAGCTAACAAGGCTAATATCCCAACTATGTATATATCATTAATAATAAAATTAATTGGGATAGCATACTTAATGGAATTTGCGATACAACTTTGTAAAGATTGTGGGGAAGGAAACATTGCTTCAAAACTAGAGTTTGGAGGTAAAATAATAGTTATGTCAATGTCTTTCCCTATACTTTTATCCATTGTAGAAATGGTCATGAACATAATTCCATAGTTGTGTATATTGAAATAACTATAGGTATATTAGAGTGCTTTTGTTGTATTGAGGTTTATAGAGTGAAGAGAGGCATGGTTGCTTATGAAAAAAAGATTTTTACCAATGATTATAGGTTTTTTATTTACTTTCTTTTTTATAAATATTTTTGCTATTATGATATTTGCTAATGAAGTACCAAGTAGTGAAGATAAAGAATATGGTGAAACAAAAAATAGTATAGATAAGTATATAGATGGTCAGTTAGACAAGCTTGATATAAATGAAATTCAAGATTATATAAATAAAGAAATAGTTATTAATGATGTTAATTTAAAATCATTTGTAAAAGATTTAATTAGTGGGGAAAAAAATATATTAGATTTATTCAATAAAGATGGATTGAAGATATTGATGTTTGATGAATTTAAAGCGAGCTTAAAGGTAGTAGCAGTGATTTTGGTATTGGCTCTATTATCATCTATTTTAAAGAGTCTAGAAAACTCTTTTTCATCAGGTGCAGTAAGTCAAATAGCAACATATATAATATTTATTACAATGGTATCACTTACACTTGTTGGGTTCAAAGATGTATTACAGATTTGCTATGATGCAATAGACCATACTGTAGGTCTTATGCAAGTTATAATGCCAATATTAATAACATTTTTACTTTTGATTGGATTCCCAATAACGTCTACTACTTTAAATCCTATCTTTATAGGAGGAGTAACATTTATAAATGTATTTTTTAAAAATTTCCTATTTGTATCCATTACTGTTGCATTTGGAATTTTAATAATAAACAATTTATCAAAAAATATAAGGTTAAAGAGATTTTTCTCCTTTGTGAAACAAATCAATTATGTTTCTATTGGAGCAATGTTTACTGTTTATTTAGGTCTTGTATCTATACAAGGATTGTATGTAACTAGTTTTGATAAATTCAGTGTAAAGACTGCTAAATTTGCTATAGGTAATTTTATTCCTGTTGTTGGCGGGTTTGTATCTGATTCAGTGGATATTTTATTATCTTCATCTCAGCTTATAAAAAATATATTTGGAGGAATAGGACTTATCTTACTTGTTGGAATTTGTTTACTTCCAGTGATAAAAATTTTATCAGTAATAGTAGTATACAAATTAGCAGCAATAATTGTAGAACCTGTTGGAGAAGATGGAATATCTAATTTTTTAAATGAAGTTGCAAATTTAATGATAATAATGCTAGCATCGGTAATTGCTATAACAGTAATGTTCTTTGTGACTGTAGCTATCTTGACATCGATAAGTGTCGTAAGTCAAGGATAATTCATATATAAATAAAAAAGTTATTACGTTTAATCTAAATTTTTTAGAGAGGAGGATGCTATGTTAGAGGGCATAAAGACATGGATAGTTAGTGTTTTGATAGGAGCGTTTATAGTAAATATAGTAGATATGATTTTGCCAAGCTCTAAGATAAAACCTTATGTTAACCTAGTTTTAAACTTTATGTTTGTATTTATTGTAATAACTCCAGTAGTGGGTTTTTTTTCAAAAGATATGAGTTTAGGAGATAGAATCTTGAAATCTATGGGTAACTATAACAAACAGTATGTAGATAGTACAAATGATTTGGCGAAAGAGACTGGAAATAATAGTTTATCCAAGGGATATGAGGACGGTTTAAAAGAGGTGCTTAAGTTAAAGCTTGACGAATATGGTTATGATTTAGAAGATATAGAGCTCAATGGGGCAAACATAAACAATATAAAAATAAAAGAAAAAAATAATACTACAAAAAGTAATAGCAGTATTAATAAAGAAAATAAAAATAATAGTACTAAAGGGGATGGAGAAAACATAAACTCTAATGACAAAGAAAATTCTAAACAAGTCTTTAAAAAAGGTACAGAATATGGACTGAACCTAAATGAAGAAAAATTAAAAAATGACTTAATAAAGGTGCTAGATGTTTCTATAGAAGATATACAAATTGATAAATAGGAGTTGGGATAATGTTGAAAAACTTAAATGACAAAGATAAGAGAAAAGTGTATTCACTAATAACTATAGCTGGAATATGTGTGGTGTCATTAGTCTTATTATCTTGTTTTCCTAGTAGCAAAAATGAAAAACAAGTTGGAAAAACAGATACTAACAAAACAACTGAAAAACAAGTTACTAAAGAACAAGAAAAAGATGATTTAGAATCAAAATTAACAGCAATACTATCTAAAATTGATGGAGCAGGGGATGTTGATGTAATGGTTACATTTGAATCAAGTGAAGAAATACAACCTGCTTTTAATTCAAATAATACAACAGAAACAACAGAGGAAAAAGATGCACAAGGTGGAGAAAGAACAGTTACGACTTCTAGTGAAAATAAAACAATGATAACTTCAAATTCAAGTGACCCTGTAGTTATAAAAACTACAGAGCCAAAGATAAAGGGAGTGATAGTAGTAGCAAGTGGAGCAAGTGACCCAAGTGTTAAAGAAACACTTTATAGTGCAGTACAAACATCATTACAAGTGGCTGGTCATCAAGTAGAAATATATTCTAAATAAATACATATAACCGGGGGGATAAATGAATGAAGTTTAATTATAAGGGAAGAGGATTTGTAATAATAACTTTAACTGCAATGCTAGTGGTAGTAGGAACAGTGAATTACCAATTGAGTAAGAAATCTTTATTGGAAACATCAAAAGAGTTTAAGGCATATGAAGAAGCACAATTACAAAAAAATACTGATGATAGTGATAGTAGCAAAACAGAGGATTCTAGTAACGTAAGTAAACAGGACGGAAGGGAAAGTGCTGATATTGACATAGTTGATAGCAAAGCCAGTAAAGTAAAGGAAAAGGCAACTGAAACAAGTAAAGAAATAAAAGCTCAATTATCATCTGAAAAAAATATGAAAAAGGCATCTTATATTTTAGATATGAAAATGAATAGAGAAAAACAAAGAAATGAATTAGTTCAAGATTTAAATGAAATGATAAATAATCCATCTACAACAGAAGAATCTAGAAAAGAAGCTTCTAATATGAAATTAAATATAGTTAAAATTCAAGAAAAAGAACTTCAAATAGAAAATCTTTTGAGTACAAAAGGATATGAAGAAGCATTAGTTTATATAAGTGATAACAAAGTTAATGTCGTTGTAAATGAAGCTAAATTAGAAAAGAAAGATGCAGCAAAAATATTTGATTTAGTTGCAGAGCAAGCTAATGTAAAGTATGAAAATATTAAACTTACAAATAATAATAATAAGTAAATTATAAACCTCAGAATTAACTGAGGTTATTTTCTTGCAAAGTAGACTTGTATTTGGTATTATTATACTTATAAAAATAGTTCCTTAAAATCAGGAGGTAAGTTTTAATATGGAAGATAATAAATTTGGACAAGTAAAAATATCTAATGATGTAATAGCTACAATAGCGGGTCTAGCAGCATTAGAAGTTGAAGGCATAGAAACTACAGCAACATTAACAGATAAGTTGTTAAAAAATAATGGAGTAAAAATACAAATAGAAGAAGAGGATGTTAATTTAGATGTAATGGTTACGATAAAGTATGGAATGTCAATACCAGATACAGCTTTTAAAGTTCAAGAAAATGTAAAAAATACTGTTGAGACAATGACAGGACTGAAGGTTTCTCAAGTAAATATACACATTCAAGGAATCAGCTTTAAGAAAGATAAAGTTGATAAGGAAGAAGCAAAAGCAGCTAAGAAAAATTAATATTAACCCTCTGAAAAATCAGAGGGTTTTTTGATGACAATTGATTTTATATAGATAATTAAACTTAAAGGAGAATTGTAATTGATGAAAAAAGATAGGGCACAAAAGAGTACAACAAGAGAATATATAATGAAACTTATATATCAAATAAATATTAATAAAGAAGATTTTGAAGCTTTAGAGGATAAGGTAGATACTTTTTTAAAAGATAATTCAGAGCATATTATAAATAGATATGAAGAGCTTGCTCTTCAATATTCAAGTAACTCAAATTTAAAGTTAGAAGATACTAAGCTTGAAGATGTTATAGACAGAAAATATATAAATTCAGTATGCAAAGCACTAAAAGAAAATCATGATAAGATAGATGAATTAATAAACAAGCATGCTAAAAACTGGACAGTAGATAGAATGCCAAAGGTAGATGTGTCTATACTTAGATTATCTGTGTGTGAAATACTTTATTTAGATACTCCTAATAAAGTATCAATAAATGAAGCTGTAGAACTTGCAAAGATATATTGTGATGATAAATCTCCTAAATTTATAAATGGTATATTAGGAAGTGTTGTTGATGAAATTGGAAAATAATATAATAATTGGAATTGATACTAGCTGCTATACTACTTCTATAGCAGCTATCTCTTTAGAGAAGAAAGTTATATTTAATGAAAAAATAATGCTAGAAGTAAGGGATAATGCAAAAGGCTTAAGACAGAGTGAAGCTGTATTCCAACACATAAATAATTTAGGGACTCTTAGTGATAGGATAAAATCATTTAAAGATAAGTTTAATGTAGAAGGGATTTGTTCCTCAACAAAACCTAGACCTGTTGAAAATTCATATATGCCTGTATTTAATGTAGGACATAATTTTGGAAAGCTATTATCTAGTATATATGGTTGTAGGTTTTATGAGACTACTCATCAAGAAAATCACATAGAATCAAGTTTATTAAATAGTAAATTGAAAAATAATAATAGATTTATTTCTGTTCATATATCTGGTGGTACTACAGAGATACTTTTAATAACCAAACAGGATAGTAATTACAATATATGTAATACTAATTTAGATAGAATTGCCAAAATAAGTATTAAAAAAGATAATAAAAGTAAATTATACAATAATTTTGGATATAATATAGATATAATTGGAGGAAGTAAGGATATTAGTTTTGGTCAACTTATAGATAGGATAGGAGTTAAGTTAGGATATAAGTTTCCTTCAGGAAAATATTTAGATGAAAATGCTTTAAATTGTAATCTTAAAATAGAAAGTGGTCTGAAAACTTCTGTAAGAGATGGATATATGAATTTATCTGGGTTAGAAAATCAGGTAAATAAGATTATAGAAGATAATGGAGATAATACTAAAAAAGAATACGTATCTAAGTTGGTATTAGATTCAGTAGTCAGAAATATGTTTAAATCTTTAGTATATTTATGTGAAACTTACAATGTAAATGAAGTAGTCTTTGCAGGTGGAGTTTCTGCAAGTAAGTATATTCTTAAAGAATTAAGTCTGAAATTAAGAAAAAAGCATATAGAAGCTCATTTTACAGAACCACAATATTCAACTGATAATGCTGTTGGGTGTGCTATAATAGGATTGAATAACTTTTTAGGAGAAAGAGTATGAAACTAAGAGCTTTAGATATAAGTGAAGCAAATTCATATATTAAAAGAATTTTAATAAATGACCCAATACTTTCCAATCTTAAAGTTAAGGGAGAAATTTCTAATTTTAAGGTTCATAGTAGTGGAAATGTATATTTATCACTTAAAGACGAAACATCAAAGTTAAACTGTGTAATTTTTAAAAGTAATTTTAATCGTAATCTAAAACTAGATAATGGTGTGAAAGTTATAGCCAATGGATATATATCGGTCTATGAAAGAGATGGTGCGTATCAATTATATATTAATGAAATTGAAATAGAGGGAATAGGAAATTTACACATAGAATTTAATAGATTAAAAGAAAAACTTAATAAAGAAGGATTATTTGACCCTAAATACAAGATACCTATACCTAAAATGCCAAACTCAATTGGCGTTATAACATCTCCAACAGGTGCTGTTATAAGAGATATAATAAATGTGATAAAAAGGAGATACCCAAAAGTTAACATAAAGCTTTACCCAGTAACAGTACAAGGAGACAAATCAGCAGAAGAAATATGTGAAGCAATTAGGTTTTTCAATCATATGAAGAATATTGATACACTTATAATTGGTAGAGGTGGGGGTTCGATAGAAGAACTTTGGTCTTTTAATGATGAAATGGTAGCAAGAGAGGTTTTTAATTCTCAAATTCCAATAATATCAGCAGTTGGGCATGAAACTGACTTTACTATTTGTGATTTTGTATCTGATATGAGAGCACCAACACCATCAGCAGCAGCAGAGATTGCTACTCCATCACTAGATGATATAAACTATAAACTTGGAAATATAAAAAGCAGAATGAGTAAGTCTCTTACAAATCAAATTGAGCTAGACCAATATAGATTAGAATCAGTATTTAATAAGATAAATAACTATTTAGATTCTTACACAATAAAAGATAAAGTTATACAATTGGACAAAATATATGATAAAATAATTTTTGGAATAGAAAATAATTTAAAATTAGAAGATGAAAAATTAGTAAAAATTGGAGCATTACTCCATAATTTAAGTCCATTGGCGACTATGGATAGAGGTTATAGTATAGCTCAAAAAGATGGAAAAGTAATAAACAGTATAAAAGGATTGAAAACAAAAGATAGCATAGATATAGTATTGAAAGATGGAAATTTAGAATGTATGATAGATAAAATTGAAAATAAAGAGGTATAGTATGAATTTAACCTATGAAGAAGCTTATAAAAGATTAGAGAGTATTTTAAATGAATTAGAATCTAAAAATGCTAGCTTAGATGAATCTTTAAGCTTGTATGAAGAAGGTATAAGCCTTTATAAACATTGTAATAAGCTTTTAGATGATGCTAAATTGAAAATAAGTAAATTTAATCAATTAGGAATAGAAGAAGATTTTAAAGTAGAGGAGGAGTAAAATTGGAATTTAAACAATGTCTGAAAGAGAAAGCAAGTTTTATAGAAAATGTACTTAAAGAATATATGCCTAAAGAAGAGGGATACCAAAAAACTGTTATTGAAGCTATGAACTACAGTTTGAGTGCTGGAGGTAAAAGATTAAGACCAATACTTACATTAGAGGCTTGTAAAATAGTTGGAGGGAATGAAGAGGACGCTATTGCCTTTGCTGTTGCAATTGAAATGATACATACATATTCGCTAATACATGATGACTTACCTGCTCTTGACAATGATGACTTAAGAAGAGGAAGACCAACAAATCATAAAGTATATGGAGAAGCGATGGGGATTTTAGCAGGAGATGCTTTATTGAACTATGCCTTTGAAGTAATGCTTGCAGGTTCAATCAATAAAGAAAACCCAGAAAAGTATCTAAAAGCTATAAATGAGATTGCTAAGGGTGCTGGTATATATGGAATGATAGGCGGTCAAGTAGTAGATGTAGAAAGTGAAAATAAGCAAATTGAAAAAGAAAAACTAGATTATATACATATGAATAAAACTGCTGCAATGATGGTGGGCTGTATGAGAGCAGGAGCTACTATAGGTGGAGCAAATGCAGAGCAAATGGAAGAAATAACTAAATATGCAAAAAATATCGGATTATCATTCCAGATAGTAGATGATATACTAGATATAGTAGGAGATGAAGTTAAATTAGGGAAAAAGGTTGGAAGTGATATAGAAAATCATAAGTCAACATATCCATCTCTTTTAGGTTTAGATAAATCTAAAGAAATTGCACATAATTTGATTGATGAAGCAAAGAAGAGTATAGAAAAATTATCTGAAGATGTAGATTTTTTAAAGGGATTGGCTGAATATATAATAGATAGAGAATACTAAAATATACAGCTAAAATCGAGGAGGGAAAAATGGATTTTTTTTCGGAGATTTTTAACAATGGGGCTTTGGGAATAAGTCTGATTGCTTGTTTCTTAGCACAATTTATAAAAATATTTACTGGCAAGGAAAAAGGAATTGAGTTATCAAGAATACTTATTTCAGGAGGTATGCCTAGTTCCCATAGTTCTTTTGTTACAAGTTTAGCTACAGTGGTAGGTATTGAAAAAGGCTTTAATTCTACTGATTTTGCTATAATTACTGTGCTTGCTCTGATTATAATGTATGATGCAGCAGGTGTTAGACGGGCTGTTGGTAAACAAGCTACTATATTAAATCAAATAGTAGCAGACATACAACATGGAAAGCATATAGAGCAGAAGAAATTAAAAGAATTAATAGGTCACACACCACTAGAAGTTTGGTTTGGAGCTTTACTTGGTATAGTAACAGCTTTAATATTGATGTAAATTGAAAATTTACAAAATAAAGGTGAGGATAATATGTATAAATATTTAGATAAAGTAAATTCTCCAAAGGATATAAAAAATATGAGCATAGAAGAAATGGATTTACTTGCAAAGGATATAAGAAAGTTCTTAGTAAAATCTGTTTCTAAGACAGGAGGACATTTGGCTTCTAATTTAGGAGTAGTTGAGTTAACATTAGCACTTCATAAAGTATTTGATAGTCCTAAAGATAAGATTGTGTGGGATGTAGGACATCAATCTTATGTTCATAAAATGGTTACTGGAAGAAAAGATTGTTTTGTATCTTTGAGACAATTTAATGGACTAAGTGGTTTTCCAAAGGAGAGTGAAAGTCCTCATGATATTTTTGACACAGGGCATAGCAGTACATCTATTTCTATAGCTACAGGTATTGCCTGTGCTAGAGATATAAAAAAAGAAAACTATAGTGTTATATCTGTAATTGGAGATGGTTCTATAACAGGAGGTATGGCACTTGAAGCTTTAAACCAATTGGGATATATAAATACCAATATGATAGTAATCCTTAATGATAATGAGATGTCTATAGATAAAAATGTTGGTGGAATGTCTAAATATCTGTCAAGTATTATAAGAAACTCAACAGTTGAGAAAATGACAGATGAAGTTGATAAAATTTTAAATGTTACACAAACAGGTGAAATTTTATCCAAGACTGCACATAGATTTAAAGATAAACTAATGTGTAGCTTTTCTCCTCAGGACTGTTCATTTTTTGATTCATTAGGTATAAGATATTATGGTCCTATAGATGGTCATAATACTAAAGACTTAATAGATATATTGAGAAAGGCTAAACACAAAAAAGGACCTGTTCTTTTACATGTAATTACGAAAAAAGGAAAAGGGTACAGATTTGCAGAGGAACAACCTGATAAATATCATGGAGTATCAAAGTTTGATATAAAGACAGGTGTTACATTTTCAAAAGTTAAGTCTATGTCAACTAGTGTTGGAGAAAAACTGGTTGATATGGCTAATGAAAATGAAGAGATAGTAGCTATAACGGCTGCGATGCCATCTGGTACAGGTCTAAACCTATTTGAACGTGCATATCCAAAAAGATATTATGATGTTGGTATAGCTGAACAACATGCAACAGGATTTGCAGCAGGTCTTGCAAAAAATGGTATGAAACCTTACTTCGCTGTGTATTCGTCGTTTTTGCAAAGAGCATATGACCAACTTATTCACGATGTATGTATAACAAAAAAGCCAGTTACTTTTCTTATAGATAGAGCTGGGTTAGTTGGAAATGATGGAGAAACTCATCATGGTATGTTTGATTTAAGTTACTTAAATTCTATTCCAAATATTGTAGTAATGGCACCAAAAGACACAAAAGAGATGGAACTTATGATGGATTTGTCATTACAATTAGATTGTCCACTAGCGATTAGATACCCAAGAGGAAATAGTTATTACCTAGATAAGGGAGAATATAAAGAGATTGTATTGGGTAAATATGAGGTATTAGATGATGGACAAGATACAGTTATACTTTCTATTGGAAGTATGGTAAAACATGCTTTGGATGCTAAAGAAATATTATTAAAAGAAGGAATAAATCCAACAATAGTCAATGCGAGATTTTTAAAGCCAATGGATGAAGATATGCTGAATGTCTTATTAAAGAATCACAAAAATGTAGTTACAATAGAGGATAATATTGTAACTGGAGGATTTGGAAGTAGAATAAATAAGTTTATTATAGATAATGAATATAAGGTAAATGTACTTAATATAGCAATACCAGAAGAATTTATAAAACATGGCAATGCAGATGAATTATATGATTTTGTAGGATTATCGCCAAAGAGTATTGCTGATAAAATAAGAAAACTAGTTATCGAGTAAAAGATTAATATGAATATTATAAATTAAAACTTATATAAAATATAAAATTTATCAATTAGAATAAATATCAAGTGTGTTACTTCAAGCTACTTTAGTTATTATTAAAGTAGCTTTTAACAGAAAGGTAATTTTATGAAAAAAAGAATAGATTTATTGTTAGTAGAACAAGGGCATTTTGAAAGTAGAGAAAGAGCCAAAAAAGCAATAATGGCTGGATTAGTTTTTGTTGATAATCAAAGATGTGATAAGGCTGGTACAGAAGTAAAAGAGGACTGCAATATAGAAGTAAAAGGAAATCCAATACCATATGTCAGTAGGGGTGGTTTAAAGCTTGAAAAAGCAATGAAAAATTTTGACTTAACTATTGATGGAAAAGTATGTATGGATATAGGCGCATCTACAGGTGGTTTTACAGATTGTATGCTCAAAAATGGAGCAATAAAAGTATTTTCTATAGATGTTGGCTATGGTCAACTCGCATGGAAATTGAGACAAGATGATAGAGTTGTGTGTATGGAAAGAACAAATATAAGAAACGTGACAATAGAAGATACGAAGCAGTTTGCAGATTTTGCATCAATTGATGTGTCTTTCATATCATTAAAATTAGTACTTCCAAAAGCAAAGGAGTTAGTACGTCATGATGGAGAAATTGTCGCTTTGATTAAACCTCAATTTGAAGCAGGAAGAGAAAAAGTTGGCAAAAAAGGGGTAGTTAGAGAAAAATCTACACATATAGAAGTTATAAAAATGATTTCTGATTTCTCCGTCGAAAATGGATTTGAGATTTTAGGATTAGATTTTTCTCCGATTAAGGGACCTGAGGGAAATATAGAATATCTAATTCATTTGAGAAATGGAAATGAAGGATATGAATTTGATAGTGATATACACAATAATAAAATAATAGAAGTCGTTGAGGCTTCTCATAATTTAGACAAATAGGTTAAAAGGGGGCTTAGACTTGATCCTCGAATTATATATGAAAAACTGTGCTTTAGTTGAAGAGCTAAGGTTGAA
This sequence comes from Clostridioides sp. ZZV14-6345, assembly GCF_020657775.1. Classification (NCBI taxonomy): domain Bacteria; kingdom Bacillati; phylum Bacillota; class Clostridia; order Peptostreptococcales; family Peptostreptococcaceae; genus Clostridioides; species Clostridioides sp. ZZV14-6345. Next base: position 22,389 of record NZ_JAGWCX010000013.1, read on the forward strand.
TATTGATAAAAATTTAAATATACTTACAGGTGAAACTGGTTCAGGAAAATCTATAATAATAGATGCACTTGGACTTTGTCTAGGTGATAAATATGATAGGTCTTTTCTAAGAAAAGGAACAGATAAGGGACTTGTTGAGGCTGTGTTTTTGTCAGATAATATATATCTAAAAAAAATATTAGATGAAAATGATATAAGTATGGAAGATGATAATTTATTGGTCATAACTAGGTTGATATACTCAGACGGAAAGAGTACTGCTAGAGTAAATGGAAGGACTGTTAAAGTATCTCTTCTTAAAGAAATTGCATCTACACTTATAGATATACATGGTCAACATCAAAATCAGGCTTTGTTTAATAAAGATACTCATTTGAAATTTCTAGATCTTTTTGGAGAAAATGAATTAGAAAAGTTTAAAGCTGCCTATAGAAAAGTATACCATAAGTATAGTGAATTAAAAAAAGCTTTGAATAGCTTGACAGAAAATAAGGATGAGATGCAAATTCAACGAGAAATAGATTTATTAAGATTTCAAATAAATGAAATTGAGGCTGCAAACTTAAATAAGAATGAATATGAAGATTTATTAAAACAAAGAGAAGTTTATAGAAACAGTGAAAAGATATATAATAATCTAAATTCGAGTTACAGTAAATTACATAATGGTGAGTATAATGTTATTGACCTAATAGGTCTTGCATCTAAAGAACTTAATGATATATCTAAATATGACAGTGTTTTAAGTGAATACAGTGATACTGTAGAAAGGATTATGTATGAGTTACAAGATATATCTGGTGATATAAGAAATTACAAAGATAATATAGACTTTGAACCTTATGAGTTAGAACAGATTGAACTTAGAATTGATGAGATTAACAATTTAAGAAGAAAATATGGAGATAGCATAGACGATATATTTGAGTATTATGAAAAAATTAAAGATAGATTAGATGAAATATTAAATAGAGATGAAAGAGTTGAACAGTTAAAAAGTCAACTGATGAATATAGAAGAAGATTTAAAAATAAAAGCTAATAAATTGACTAATGCGAGAATAGAAGTAGCAACTACTTTAGAAAAAATACTTCTTGATGAATTAAAAAGTCTAAATATGAAAAATGTAATGTTCAAGGTTAATTTTGAAGCAAGTTCATTTACCCTAAATGGGATAGATGATATTGAATTTATGATATCCTTTAACTTAGGAGAAGATATTAAACCTATATATAAAGTTGCATCAGGTGGTGAGATGTCTAGATTTATGTTGGCATTTAAGACAATATTGGCTGATATAGATGATATTGATACATTAGTGTTTGATGAAATAGACACAGGCATAAGTGGAATAGCAGCACAAATTGTTGGTGAGAAATTGAGTGATATAGCAAAGAAAAAACAGATAATATGTATAACTCATTTACCTCAAATTGCTGCAAATGCAGATACTCATTATTGTATAGAGAAAGATACCTCAAATAATAGGACATTTACAAATGTTAGTAAATTAAATCAATGTCAAAGAAAAAATGAAATTGCTAGACTTATAGCAGGTAATAATATAACAGAAAAAACTATTGAGCATGCAAGTGAAATTATTGAAATGGCTAAAAAGTGTTAGTGAAAAATGGGTATTTTAACAGGTGTAAAGAATTTTTAGATAAATGTTTTACACCTATTTTTTATGATTAAATTATTTTAAAATATTTAATGGTTATATTGAAGAAAAGAGAAATTAAAAACGGAATAAAATTTGTATAAATTTGTAACTTTGAAATTTATAGATGCTTAAGCATAATATTATTTATTAAGGTAGTAGTGAGGGGGACATAAGATGAATAAAAAAATACTATGCACTTAATTTTTACAATTGTAATTTTTATTTTATTATGGTATATTTCGTTAACAGCAAGTGAAATTAACAAAAATATTGAAAGCTGTAATAATAAATTGGATTATTTGTCACAAGAGATTATGAGTACTAAGTCGGATATTAGCAATACTATAAATGAAGAAATGTCAAAAAGTTATATAACAAAAAGCATTGATTTAAAAGTTAAAAAAATCGAAAAAAAAGAATGTATTATTGATGTAGATGTCCAATTGAGTAAGCTTGGAGAAGATGGAAAAGTATTTTTTATGTATAAAAAAGATGGTGATAAATGGAATGAAATTGAAATGACAAAACATGGAGAATTATCATATGCTTGTGAAATAAAAATAAATACAGGCAGTGAATATGACTATAAAGTAGTTACAAGTGGAACTATATCTGAAAGTTCTGATGTACAAAAATTGACTAATTCTGATTATATGCCTAAACAACCTATATTTAATTCTGGAATAAGAGATAATAGAGAATACTTTATTGAAATAGTAGAAAATAGTAAACTACTTAATCATGAAAGTGAAAAGTCAAAAAATAAAGTTTATAACAATATTAGTTTAGAGAAAGTAGATATTATTGTAAATGAAGGGAAAAAAGATACTGTATACAAAGCTAAATCTGTTAAAAACTTGAATGATGGTGAAGCTAATAATTCAAATAGAAATCAAGTGAATTATGAAGTAAGTTTTCCTAAAAGAGATATTGATGATATTATTTATATTAAAGCTAAACTTACATACAATAATGGAGTAGAATATATAAAGGATATAACTGAAGATATAACTATGGGCTTACAAGATTTAGAAAAATAAATACATATTTAAATAAATTTGTTCAATAAAATAGGGGCTGTCTCAAAACAGAGATAAGTATCTTTTTCACTGTTGAAAAGATGAAAATATATTTGATTTCATGCAAAAAAGAGTGCCTTATGAACTAAAACGTCCACTTTGAGACACTCCCTATTAAAAATTATAATTTTAATTCCATATATCTAGCCCCTTCAATTGGATTATAAGTATAAGGCTCTATATCATAAAAACCAATCTTTTCATATAATCCTTGTGCACTTTTCATGCTTGGAAGAGTGTCTAATCTCATATGTGTATATCCAATTTTTTTAGCTTCTTCAATGATTTCTTCTAATAGTATTTTTCCTATCTTTAACCCTCTAAATTGATTTCTTACATATAATCTTTTTAATTCACATACTTTGCCTTCAAGTTTTTTTAAAGCAACACAGCCTGCCAAATTTTCATCAACAAATGCCAATATCAATGAGCCTGAAGGTTTTTTATATTTTCCTGGAAGTGTTTTTAATTCATTATTAAAGTCTTGGAAACATAAGTCTATATTTAAGGAATTAGAATATTCAGTAAATAAAATTTTTACGTTTTCAAGGTTTTCTAAATCTTTTTCTTCAATAAATTCTAAAGTTGTATTTTGAGTCATTTTATCCATCATTATATGATATGTTTATATAATGACTTCACCTCCTTGATATATATATATTTTTGTTAATATCAATTAGATTTTAATACCATTACTTTTTCGCCACCATAGTCAAGCTCTCCATTAAATTCAAATCCAAAATCTTTATAAAGCTTAATAGCCATTTTATTATCGTCGAATATACTAAGATATAGTTCCTCACAGTTATATTCCTTTTTAAGATAATTTACAAGAAAATCTAATGATGCCTTTCCATATCCTCTGCCTTGATATTTTGAATCAATCATAAATCTATCAAGCCAAACTCTATCATCTTCTAGACGACCATACATAGCAAATCCTATTAGAGAATTTTCATCATATATTCCAACAGGTATCCAAGCTGTTATAAATTTAGATTCAGCAATAGAAAGTGCATTGCTTTCAATATAATCTAACTGACTTTTATCTACAGACAATTTAACTAAATCACGCCAATTATTTATGTCTGCAATTCTTACATTTAATTTCAATATATTACCGCCCTTCAAACTTTTTGTTACAATATAATACTATCATATTATATATTAAAAAGCACTTAGTAAGATTTTAAATGAGGTTTTTAAATGAATAAATTTTCTGGAAAAAGGAATTATAAATACATAATAATACAGCATAGGAGTAGATGGATATATGAACAAAATAAATAAAAATTTTAAAAATATTTGGATAGTATTAGTAGCTGTATCGATTTTTACCATGTTTATAATTTTTCAAAATAAGAATTGTAATACGGAAACCCCAATAGAAGCTTTTACAATTAAGAATCATAATAAAAAATTTGTATATCCTATGGGAAATATAATTGGAGTAAAAGCAAATACAGACGGTGTATTGGTCTTAGGGTATGAGGAGGAAGATGTAGACTATATTGGAGGCATACAAATTGGTGATAATATAGTAAAAATAGATAATAAAAGAATAAAAAATAGTCAAGATGTATCAGAAATTTTGAATACGGTTAAAAAGAGTAAAGTTGAAGTGACTTTTGAGAGAAAAAATAAGTATAAAACAGAAGTAATAGAAACTAAAAAAGAAAATGGTAAATATAAACTTGGATTGTGGGTAAGGGATAAAATATCTGGAATTGGAACTATGACTTTTTATGACCCTAGCATGGAAAAGTTTAAAGCAATTGGTCATGCCATAAAAGATTCGGACACCAATGAACTATTAAAAATAAAACAAGGATATATATACAAGCCAGAACAATTAAAAATAGTAAAGGCTAGTAATGAAAAAGTAGGTAAAATAAAAGGTGATTTTAATGACAGTAATTTAATGGGGAATTTCTCAAATAATTCAGAACTAGGTATAAGTGGTAATATTACAGAAAAACATAATAAAGAATTTAATTTAGCAAATAAAGAAATGCAATTAATAGAAGTTGGAACACCACAAGATGTAAAAATAGGAGATGCAGTAATTCTTTTTGAGGACAAAAACAAAAATATAACAAGCTATGATATAAAAATAGAAAGTATAGTATATGATAAAGGAAATTATAGAGATATGGTAATAAAAGTAGTAGATGATAAGTTATTGGAATACACAGGAGGTATTGTACAGGGTATGAGTGGAGCTCCAATAATACAAAATAATAAAATTATTGGTGCAATAACTCATGTTTTTAGAGATAATCCGAAAAAAGGATATGGTATTTTTATAGATGAAATGATAAAATTGTAGGTGAGGCATTAAAAAATTTTATTATTTTATCAATTATCTAGAAGGAATATAATTTTGGAGTGTCGAATATGCTTTAGAGTAGATAATTAGGAAGCAATTGTGTAAAAAGTTTAGTTTTCTGTAATAAGAAGATGTTTTTTAATGGGGGGATTTTTAGTGGAAAAAATCAAAATAGTTTTAGCAGATGACAATAAGGATTTTTGTCAGGTATTAAAAGAGTATTTGTCTAATGAGGATGATATCGATATATTAGGCATAGCTAAGGATGGAATTGAAGCATTAGACTTAGTAAAAAAGACACAACCGGACTTATTAATATTGGATGTAATAATGCCACATCTAGATGGATTAGGTGTAATTGAAAAATTGAATACTATGGATATACCTAAAATGCCAAAAATAATAGTACTATCAGCAGTAGGTCAAGATAAGATAACTCAAAGCGCAATAAATCTAGGAGCAGATTACTACATAGTAAAGCCATTTGATTTTGTTGTGTTTATAAACAGAATTAGAGAACTAGTTTCTAATAGAGTTACTCAAGTTGAGCCAAAGCCTAGACCAGTTCAAGAAACTCAAATGACTAGAAGTGATTTTGTTAAGAATGTAGGAAATATAGAAACAGAAATCACAAATATAATACATGAAATAGGAGTACCAGCTCATATAAAAGGATATTTGTATTTAAGAGAAGCAATAAAAATGGTTATTGATAATGTTGAGCTTTTAGGTGCAGTAACAAAAGAGTTATATCCAAGTATAGCAAAAAAATTCAATACAACACCAAGTAGAGTTGAGAGAGCGATAAGACATGCGATAGAAGTTGCATGGAGTAGAGGAAAAGTTGATACAATAAATCAGCTATTTGGATATACGGTACACAATACTAAAGGAAAACCAACTAACTCGGAATTTATAGCAATGATTGCTGATAAATTAAGACTAGAACATAGTATGGTTAAATAAACAGACATAAAAAGTAAGGCTTTTTAATTAAGGCATTGGCTATAAATGCGTATTACAAGCAGCGAAACGGTATAACCAGCAAGGTTATACCGTTTCGCTATTTTAATAAATACAAAATTTTTATTTATTATTTGCTTAATATATCAATATAATAATTTTATTATACGATAGTTATAGTATGTGTCTTTACAAGTTGTAAATTGACAGTGGTTTATTTTTTAATATAAATATTGGCTTTAATGTAGATAAACCTTGTATTTTTAAGTGTATTATGGAATATATTAAATAAAAAAATGATGAAATATAGCATTGTGAATACCCAAGATGCAAAACAAACTTAAAACATTTATTTTATTGTTAAGTAATGCTATAATATAATGTGATTTTAATAATGATAGTGGAGGTTTAAAAATGAGAGTCGAGGCCCCTATAAAAGTAGATCGAAAAACCAAAAAACTTGCTAAAAGAGTTGGAAGTGGGGAAATAGCAGTTATAAATCATATCGATATAGATGAAGTTGCTGCAAACTCTTTAGTAGAAGCTAAAATAAAACTTGTCATAAATGCGGCTCCTTCTATAAGTGGTAGGTATCCCAATAAAGGTCCAGGAATATTAACTGAGAATAATATACTAATAATTGATAATATTGGAGAAGAGTTATTTGAAGAATTAAAAGAAGGACAGACTATAGAAGTTGTAGATGGAAAGATATATAGAGAAGGGAAATTTTTAGGTGCAGGCGAAGTTTTGGACAAGTATGAAGTTGCACATCAAATAAAGGCTGCTTATGAGAATTTAGCTGTAGAATTGGACAGATTTATAGATAATACTATAGATTATGCTAAAAAAGAAAAAGGATTTATACTTGGAGAAGTAGAAATTCCAAAAGTGAAAACTAATTATGCTAATAAACATGTATTGATAGTTGTAAGAGGTCAGGACTATAAAGAAGATTTAAGTACAATGCTTTCTTATATAGAAGAGGTAAAGCCAGTTTTAGTTGGTGTTGATGGAGGAGCAGATGCTTTAATTGAGTTTGGATATACTCCAGATGTAATTGTAGGAGATATGGATAGTGTAAGTGATGAAGCGTTAAAAAAGGCTAGTGAAATAGTAGTACATGCTTATACAGATGGAAGAGCACCAGGTCTTGAGAGGGTTCAGGAATTAGGTTTGGATGCAGTTGTATTTCCTGCACCAGGAACTAGTGAAGATATAGCTATGCTTATCGCTTATGAGTATAAAGCGGAGCTAATAGTGGCGGTTGGCACACATTCAAACATGATTGATTTCCTTGAAAAAGGAAGAAAAGGTATGGCAAGTACTTTTTTAGTTAGACTCAAAATAGGTTCAAAACTTATAGATGCTAAAGGAGTGAATTTGTTATATAGAAGTAAATTAAAAATAAAGTACATATGGGCATTAATAGCAACAGCATTATTTCCTGTGTTGGTAGTTGCATCATTGTCACCAGGAGTTCAACAATTCATACAGCTAATGCAATTGAAGTTTAGAGTATTATTACAGATGTAAATTTTAGGAGGATAAATATGCATATTAATATGAAATATTATATAGTCACTATAGGTGCTATATTTATAGCTTTGGGTATAGGCATGTTAGTAGGATTTAATTTAAATAATAATCAACAATTAAGTGAACAACAAGCAAATATAATAAATGATTTAGATGATAAATTTAGTATCTTAAAAGAAAAAAATGATAAACTTGGCAGTGACCTAGCAAATGTAAATAGAGATTATGAAGAAGCAGTTAATTTTATAAATAAAAATGTAGATAAGATTTTAGCTGGTTTATTGAATGGTAAAAGTATAGGAATAATATCAGCTAATGAAAATGACGATTATACAAAGAATATAGAAGACATAATAAATAAATCTAATGGAAGTGTTGCATTTAATATAGTATTAAAAGAAAATATAGCAAATCCAGAAAAGTTAAAAGAAATCTCAACTAAATTAGGTACAGAGGTAAAAAATGCAAATGATGCAGTTAATTATATAATTGATACTCTTAAAAAGGAAGATGCAAGTGATATTCTGACATATCTTCAAGAGCTAGATGTAATAAAATTTAACTCTCTTGACAATACATATCTAAAATATGATTCTGTTGTAATAGCTGGTGGAAATGATGCAAAAGATAGTACAAAACAGTTTGAAAAGATAGAAAAATTTGTAGTTTCAAAACTTAAATCAGAAAATAAATATTTAGTTGAAGTTCAAAATACAGGAGTTAAAACTTCTTATGTAGGGCTATATTCTAAAAACAAGATTGCAACTATAGATAATATTGATGAAGGTGTAGGAAGTTTATCTTTAGCTATTCTTTTACAACAAGGTAATATAGTTGGTAATTTTGGTAGATTAGATACTGCAACTTCATTGTTGCCATCTATTAAATAGAAATAATTTTAAGGAGATAAAAAATGGATTCTTATATAAGTATAATAATACCAGCTTATAATGAAGAAAGTAGAATAAAATATACATTAGAAAGTATAGTGGATATTAAGCAAATAAATGAAATAATAGTTGTTGATGATGGCTCAACTGATAATACTGCTAACGTTGTATCTAAACTAGAGAATGAAAAGATTAAATTTTTTAAGTTAGATAAGAATAGAGGTAAAGGATATGCTTTAAATTATGGTATTAAGTTATCAATGAAAAATGCAGATATTATAGGGTTTTTAGATGGAGATTTAGAAAGTTCTGCTAAAGAAGTTGAAAAATTAATTGTACCTATATTAAATGGTGATGCTGATGTTACTATAGCCAAGTTTCCTCCTGCAAAGAAAAAAGGAGGCTTGGGTTTTGTAAAGGGTTTAGCTAAGAATTCTGTGTTTGAGATGACTGGTGTTGAGTTAGATGCAACTTTATCAGGTCAAAGAATATTTAAAAGAGAAGTTTTAGAAAAATTTGATGAAATACCTTTTGGATATGGAGTAGAAGTTGGAATGACCATTGATATATTAAAGTATGGATTTAAAATTAAAGAAGTATTAGTAAATATGACTCATAATGAAACAGGAAGAAATTTAAAAGGTTTTATTCATAGAGGGAAACAGTATTATCATATAAAAAAGGTTTTGGGACAAAAAAAGAAAGAATGGAGGTAATATCTTAGTGAAAGATTATATACTTTATACCATTTTATTATTAACTGGATTATTTGGAACCTATGCTGTAATTCCACTATTTAAGAATTTATTGATAAATGGAAATGTACTTAGACCAAACTATAAAAAAGATATGATACCAGTAAGTATGGGAATTGTATTTTTGCCTATGATTGTAATTAATGGAATAGTACTTGCTTTCTTTACTACAGAATTTAAGGATTTAGCATATATATTTATGTTTATGTTTGGCATGATATCCATGTTTTTTGCAGGGATACTAGACGATGTTGTTGGAAATAGAGATGTAAGTGGTTTAAAGGGGCATTTTAAAAGTCTATTTAAAGGAAGTCTTACAACAGGAGGTTTTAAAGCTTTATTTGGTGGATTTGTAGGACTTATAGTTTCTGTTTCTATATCAAAGGATCTAATTGATATAATGATAAATACACTAATAATAGCTCTATCAACTAATTTGATGAATCTTTTGGATTTAAGACCAGGAAGGGCAATAAAAGCATATTTATTCATAATGGTAATTATATTTTTAACATTGACAGGATTTGTTCAAGTTCTTCCATTACTTATAGTACCAAATGTACTTGCATATTTTAATTATGATTTAAAGGCAAGGGCTATGATGGGAGATACTGGTTCAAATGTCCTTGGAATATCTATTGGAATGCTTATTTCTTTTGGGTATCCATTTAACGTTAGATTAGGCTGGCTAATATTTGTAATTATTATGCATATGTTCACTGAGAAATACTCATTGACTAAAATAATAGAAAAAAATAAATTATTAAATTTTATAGATAAATTGGGAAGGTAACATTATGATAAGCAAAAGAATGGGGACTGTTGAATCAATAGTAAGTCAAACTGAAACTCTAGATGATATAAGAGTAAATATAAATGGGGAAATACAAAGGGCATATAATTATCCAAAAATATCTGGAACTATAAGTATAGGAGATGAAGTAGTCTTAAATACAACAGCAGTAGAACTGAGCTTAGGTACAGGTGGATACCATTTTGTAATAACTAATTTAAATAATTTAGAATCTACCTTAACTGAAGGTGGTCATATAATGAAACTTAGATATACACCTCTTCAAATAAAAGTGGATTCTGTTGAAGAACAAGAGAGTATTTATCATGATGAATTTGAGAAGTTTAAAAGCTTAGAAGGTCTTTCTGTTGTAGTGGGAACTCTCCACAGTATGCTGACTCCATTTGCAGCTTCATTTAAAAGAAATAATCCAAATAAAAAATTAGTATATATAATGACTGATGGAGCATCTCTTCCAATTTATTTAAGTAAAAATGTGAGTACTTTAAAAGAAAAAAAAATAATAGATAGTACAATAACTATAGGAAATGCATTTGGTGGAGATTGTGAATGTATAAATATATATACTGCACTAATTACAGCAAAAGAAGTATTAAAAGCAGATGTAGTATTTGTAAGTATGGGACCAGGAATTGCTGGGACAGGAACGAAGTATGGATTTACAGGAATTGAACAAGGTCCAATTCTTGATGCTGTAAAAAAACTTGGAGGAAGAGCAATAGCGATTCCAAGAATTAGTTTTGCTGATAAACGAGAAAGACATCAAGGCATTTCACATCATAGTATGACTATACTTAAAGACATTGTAAATGTAAATGTAGATATACCAATAACTATATATGATGATGAAAAATTAAAATTTATAAAAGAGCAAGTTAATTCAAGTGCTTTAGACAAAAAGCATAATATAATTTATATAGATAATAATAAAACTAAAGAGGATTTAGACTATTTTAATCTAAAAGTAAAAAGTATGGGAAGAAATTATGAACAAGATGAAGCATTTTTCAAAGCTGCAAGTACAGCAGCATATTACTTAATGGAGGTTTAAGATGGTATTAGAAGAAAAAACTATTAGTAGTGATAGGGTTTATACAGGTAAAGTAATTACTTTAAAGGTTGATACTGTTGAAATTCCAGGGCAAGGCTATCAAAAAAGGGAGTTAGTAGAAGTTGGTGGGGCAGTAGGAATAGTTGCAATTACAGATGATAATAAAGTTGTACTAGTTAAGCAATTTAGAAAACCTATAGAAAAGCCAATCTTTGAAATTCCAGCTGGTAAACTAGAAAAAAATGAAAGTCCAAAAGAATGTGCTGAAAGAGAATTAAAAGAAGAAACTGGTTATAGTGCAAAAAATATTAAGCTAATACATAAATTTTTCACTTCAGCAGGTTTTTCTAATGAGATAATGTTCGTATATTTAGCAACAGGTCTTACTCCAGGAGATAATAATCTAGATGCAGATGAGTTTTTAGATGTCTATGAAATTGAGCTTGAAGAAGCATATAATATGGTATTAAAAAATGATGTTGAGGATGCAAAAACTTCTATTGGATTATTATTAGTAAAAGATTTGTTTAAAAATTAATATTTATAAAATGAATAACCCCTTGTCCTAAAGCATATTATTTTATAAAGGACAAGGGGGAATAAAATTGAGAAGAACATATAGAAAAAATGATTTTAGAGAATTGAATAGACAAATAATTATTATAGGATTGTTGTTTATGATGTCTATTGTTGTTGGGTCTTACATAAATAAAATTTTACCAGGTTCTAGTGACAATATATTAAATAATATAAATCCTGCTGTAGAGTATTACAATCTAAATATAAACATAAAAGATACAGTTATACAAAATTTAAAATCAGATGTAATCTTTATGGGTTCAATAGCTCTATTGAGTCTGTTTGTAGTAACAATTCCAGCAGTGCTGGTAGCTTTTGTATTAAAAGGTATGTCAATTGGTTATACGATAAATAGTTGTATACTGGCATTAAAATTTAAAAGTATAAAAATGATTTTAATAATATTATTTAAAAATTTGATTATTATTCCATGTGCAATCATACTAACATTAATTAGTCTAAGCTATTTTAAAGAGATGGTTTATGAATTTAAAAAGAAAAATAAAAAAAATATGCAATTTTTAGTTAAGAGGTATATACTAAATATTATAATTATAATAGCACTATCATTGGGGTTGCAATTAATATTGAATACTGTAAGTATTGGTATTATTAAGTTCCTAGTTAAATAAAGGAGTTTATAATGGATATTATAGAGGGATATATAGATTACATAAAAGATAAAAAAAGATTATCAGAAAATACAGTGGCATCATACGTTATGGATATAAAAAAATATATGGAATATATAAATCAAAAAAGTATTAAACTAGTAGATATAGTGGAAAATGATATTATAAGTTACTTAATAAAGTTGGAAAAAGATAATGTATCAATAGCTACAATAGCGAGGATGATATCATCTATAAAATCTTTTCATGATTATTTATTTTTAAATCATGTATGTACAAATAATCCTGCAAAGGATATAAAAAAACCTAAAATAAAAAAAGAAGATATAAATATACTTACAGAAGAAGAAATTGAAAGATTACTAAACTTTCCAAAGTTAACAACACCTAAGTTGATTAGAGACAAGGCTATTTTCGAAGTATTATATGGTACTGGTATAAAAGTATCTGAATTAGTAGATATGAATATAGAAGATGTTGACCTTGACATTGATTATATTTATTGTAATTCATGCTGTAAAAGTCAAAGAGTGATACCACTTTGTGATATTACAAAACTTTATTTAGAGAAATATTTAAAAGAAGCAAGACCTAAAATCGCTGTAGAAGGTGAAAAATCATTATTTGTAAGTTCATTAGGTCAAAGGTTTACACGACAAGGTCTTTGGAAAGTTATAAGAAAATATTCTAATTTAGCTAATATAGATAAAAATATAAATCCTACAATGCTTAGACATTCATTTGCAATTCATCTGTTAAATGAAGGCGCTAACATTGCTGTTGTGAGTAAAATTTTAGGAAATGTTAATTTATCTAGTTTGCAAGTATATTTAAATCATATAGATAAAAACGTGAGAAGAGAAATAAAGGAAAAACATCCTAGAAATGATATTGATATAGAATTACAAAAAGCAGAAGCTAAATAGACTGTATAGCAAATTTTATAATTTAAAAGGAGTATATTTATATGAGCAGAGTAATTTGGATTGTAATTGATAGTGTTGGGATAGGAGCATTGCCTGATGCTGAAAATTTTGGAGATAGTAAGGATGTAAGTACTCTTGGAAATATATTCAGGGAATATCCAGATATAAAGATTCCTAATATGAGAAAACTGGGTATAGGAAATATAGATGGTGTAGATTTTTTTGAAAGTATAAAAGATCCAATAGGTTGTTTTGGAAAATGTAAGGAAATGTCTCAAGGAAAAGATACTACTACTGGTCATTGGGAAATGACTGGTATAATAGTTGAAAAACCTTTTAAGACATTTGAACATGGATTCTCAAAAGAAATAATAGAAGAATTTGAGGAGAAAACTGGAAGAAGAGTAGTAGGAAATAAACCAGCTTCAGGAACTGTAATAATAGACGAGTATGGAGAACATCAAATAAAAACTGGCGATGTAATAGTATATACTTCAGCTGATAGTGTATTTCAAATAGCTGCTAATGAAGAAATAATACCACTAGAAGAACTTTATAAGATGTGTAAAATAGCTAGGGAAATAATGATGGGAGATAATGCAGTAGCTAGAGTAATAGCTAGACCATTCATAGGTAAGAAAAAAGGTGAATTTGTGAGAACTTCAAATAGAAGAGATTATTCATTAGACCCATTTGAGCCAACAGTTCTTGACAATATAAAAGAATCAGGATTTGACGTTTTAGCAGTTGGAAAAATAGAAGATATTTTTAATGGAAAAGGAATTACAGAGGCTATTCACACTAAAAGTAATATGGATGGAGTAGATGAAACTTTAAATTATATGAAACAAGATAATAAAGGTCTGATATATTCAAATCTTGTTGATTTTGATTCTAAATATGGTCATAGAAGAGACCCAGAAGGATATAAGAAAGCCCTTGAAGAGTTTGATAGTAGACTTCCTGAAATAATGGACAATATGAGAGAAGATGATATTCTAATAATCAATGCAGACCATGGGAATGACCCAACATATAAAGGTACAGACCATACGAGAGAATATATTCCAGTTATGATTTATGGTAAAAAGGTTAAGAAAGGTTTTAATTTAGGAGTGAAAGATACATTTGCTGATATTGGAGCAACTGTTGCAGATATATTAAATGTAAAATTGCCTAAACATGGGTCAAGTTTTAAAGAAGATTTATTTTAAATTAGAAAATGATAAAAAGTTAAAAAACTTAACTTAATAGGATGGAGGGATTGGAATGTTTGAAAAGATAGAACAAAGTAGTAAATTTATAAATTCTAAAATCAATATAAAGCCTAAAATTGGTTTGATATTAGGTTCTGGACTTGGCGATTTAGCAAATGATATAGAAGGTTCTGTTACAATTAAATATAGCGAAATTCCAAATTTCCCTGTATCAACTGTAGAAGGACATGCTGGACAACTTGTTATTGGAAAACTTGGAGGAAAAGAAGTAATTGCTATGCAGGGTAGATTTCATTATTATGAAGGATACTCTCAGAAAGAAGCTACTTTTCCTGTAAGAGTTATGAAAGCCTTAGGAGTTGAGATTCTTATAGTAACTAATGCTGCTGGAGGCGTAAATAAAAAGTTTAAAGCAGGAGATTTGATGATTATAAGAGACCATATAAACTTTAGTGGGAATAATCCATTGGTAGGGAAAAATGATGATAGGCTTGGAGCTAGATTTCCAGATATGTCAGATGCCTATTCTTCTAAATATGTAGATATAGTTAAAGAGTGTGCTAAGCAATACAGTATAGATGTAAAAGAAGGTGTTTATATGTTTTTTAGTGGACCAAACTATGAAACACCAGCAGAAGTAAGAATGGCTCAAATTTTAGGAGCTGATGCTGTAGGTATGTCTACTGTTCCAGAAGTCATAGTAGCAGCACACTCTAATATAAGTGTTATTGGTATATCTTGTATAACAAATATGGCTGCTGGTATCTTAAATCAGCCACTAAGTCATGAGGAAGTAATACAGACTACTAAAAAAGTTAAAGTAGAATTTATGAACCTAGTTAAAAGTACAGTTGAAAATTTATAAATATCTTGAATTTATAAAATTTTTGAATAAATTTATAACAAAATAGTCAATGTTTGATTTAAAAATAATTAATAAGGAGCTGTCTTGATATAGAAAGTTATTTCTAATAAGGGACAGTTTTTTTATAATACTATCATATTTAAAAATATTTTAAAGTTTAAAACTTATTTAAATTATTAAAGAGTAGAATGGAGATTTCAAGTATGAGAATGTATGATATTATAAAAAAGAAGAGAGATAATCTAGAACTTAGTAAAGAAGAAATAAATTATTTTATAGAAAACTATTCAAAAGGGGATATTCCTGATTATCAAGCTTCTGCACTGTTAATGTCTATTTATTTAAATAAGATGAATAAACAGGAAACTGTGTATCTTACAGAAGCAATGATGAACTCAGGTGACATGATAAACTTATCAGATATAGATGGTATAAAAGTGGATAAACATAGTACTGGTGGTGTTGGAGATAAGACCACTATAGCTCTTATACCTTTGGTTGCTTCATGTGGAGCACCAGTTGCAAAGATGTCTGGTAGAGGTCTTGGTCATACTGGTGGTACTATTGATAAATTGGAGTCTATACCAGGTTTTTCAACAGAAATGAATATAAATAAGTTTATTGACTCTGTAAATAAGTCTAAAATAGCAGTTTGTGGTCAAAGTGCAAAGGTAGCAATTGCAGATAAGAAAATATATGCTCTTAGAGATGTTACAGCTACAGTTGATAATATATCATTAATAGCATCCAGTGTAATGTCTAAAAAATTAGCTTCAGGGGCTGATGCAATTGTGTTAGATGTAAAAACTGGAGATGGAGCATTTATGAAGACTTTAGAAGAGTCTTTTGAATTAGCGAAATCTATGGTTGATATAGGTACTGGTATGAATAGGGATACAATAGGAATTGTAACAGATATGGATGAGCCTTTAGGGTTTGCAGTAGGGAATTCTTTGGAAGTTATAGAAGCCATTGAGACTTTAAAAGGAAATGGTCCTGAAGACCTTGTTGAACTATGTGAAGTATTAGGAGCATATATGTTGGTTTTATCAAGAGTTGTAGACAATTTTGATGATGGTGTAAAAAAGATAAAAGAATCTATAAAATCTGGTAGTGCTATACATAAACTTAAAGAGTTTATAGAAAACCAAGGTGGGAATAAAGATGTAGTAGATGATTATTCTCTATTCAAAAAATCAAAATATAAATATCCAGTTAAATCAAATAAATCAGGTTATATAAGCAAAATTAAAGCTGAAGATGTTGGTGTGTCAGCTATGATTCTTGGAGCAGGCAGAGAAACTAAAGAGGATATTTTAGATTTATCAGCAGGGGTAATTTTAGAAAAGAAAGTTGGAGATTTTGTAAATGAAGGTGACATTTTAGCATATATGTATTATGATGATGAACAAAAACTATCATTTGCAAAAGACAGATTTATTGATTCATATTCTATTGTAGATGAAAAAATAGACAAAAATAAATTAATATATGGTATTGTAACTAAAGATGAAATTAAAAAGTTTTAGAAAATTTTAGAAAAGTGATTATAAAAGACCTAACATGTCAAAAATAGTGTTAGGTTTTTTATTTTTTTGATAAGCGATAAATGGTAACAAAAATATATATTTTAAAACATTTTTTACAATATAAATAATTTTATTCTACAAGATGATTGAAAATTAAAGTATCTAGCTTTATAATAGAAAATGGATAAATATACATAAGGAGTAGATTATATTATGAGATTTAAAAAAAATAGATTAAAGTTAACAGCATTAATTATTGTTATATTAATTATTTTAGCAGGGATATTTGTATCTATGCAAATAGGTCCTTATGATAAAAGTAACAAGAATGATGTAATTATCGATATTCCAAGTGGAGCATCTGTTGGAAAAATATCTGACATATTATATGAAAATAAATTAATAAAAAATGAACTATTATTTAAACTTTTGGTAAAGGTTAGCAATAAAGCTCCATCTATAAAATCAGGAACATACTTACTTAATCAATCATATTCAAATAATGATATAATAAGTCTTTTAGTTTCAGGCAAAATATATCAGAATGGTATAAAAGTAACTATTCCAGAGGGTGCTACATCCAAAGAAATTATAGCAATGTTAGTAAATAAAAATTTAGGGGATAAAGCTACTTTTGAAAAATTAATAAAAGAGCCTCAAGAATTTTATGATAAATTTCCATACTTGAAAGAAGATGGAATAACTTCTTTAGAAGGGTTCTTGTATCCAGAAACGTATTATTTTAATTCAAAGAAGCAATCAGAAAAAGATATTCTAAGCGAAATGTTAAATGTATTTGACAGTAAATATATGGACAAGTTTAAAAAGAAACAAAAAGAATCAAAGATGACTCTTCAAGAAGTAATGGAAATGGCTTCAATAATTGAGAAAGAAGCTGTTCTTGACAAAGATAGACCAATAATATCAAGTGTGTTTTATAATAGACTTAAGGTAGGTATGCCTCTTCAATCAGATGCTACAATACAATATATATTTGAAGAGAGAAAGAAAATTGTAACGTATGATGATTTAAAAATTAATTCACCATATAATAGTTACAAAAATAAAGGATTACCTCCTACACCAATATCAAATCCTGGTATAAAATCTATTGAAGCAGCACTATATCCAGACAAGACAGACTATTTATACTTTGTAGCTAAGATTGATGGTGGAAATAACTATAGTACAAACTATCAAGACCATTTAAAATATGTTAAAGAGTATAAAGAAGCAAGAGATAAGCAAGCAAAAGATACAAAGGCAACGAATAAAGAGAATACAAAAGAATAAACAATGATTATAAAAAGTCTAACAGGGTAAGAATAATGTTGGGCTTTTTTATTGAAAATTGTTATTCTTAGATTTATAATAAAGAAAGTGTAAATATATATAACAATATGAATTTAAAAAATAATAAATTAAGACAAAACTTGAACATTTATTATTTTAGGGAGTGTTTTTATGAGTAATATAGTTAATGATTTGGTTGAAGATTATATAAGAGTGACATTAAAAGAAAAAGAAGGACTTTTAAAAGATTTGGAAATTTATGCAGAGGAAAATAGTGTTCCTATAATACATAAAGAGGTCTCAGATTTATTAAAAGTATTATTAAAGATTCAAAAGCCAAAGAGAGTTTTAGAAGTAGGGTGTGCTATTGGTTATTCTTCTATTTTTTTTGCAACTATTATAGGGAAAGATGCAGATATCGTAACTGTTGAGAGAAATGAAAAAATGATAGAAAAAGCAAAAGAAAATATAAAATTAGCTGGATTTGACAATAACATAACTATACTAGAAGGAGATGCAGAAGAAAAACTTAGTCAAGTCCAAGGTGAATTTGACCTTATATTTATAGATGCAGCTAAAGGGCAATACAAGTTATTCTTTGATTTAGTTATAGATAAACTAAAAGATGGTGGACTTTTAGTATCTGATAATATTTTATATAAAGGTATGGTTGCTCATGATGATTTTGTTGTAAGAAGAAAGAAGACCATAGTAAAAAGGATGAGAAATTATTTAGATTATATATGTAATTGTGACTATTTAAGTACATCATTGATACCAATAGGTGATGGTGTGGCACTAAGTTATAAAGAAAGTAAAAGAGGTGACGTAGATGGAATTAAATAAAGTTGAACTTTTAGCTCCAGCAGGTGATTTGGAGAGATTGAAAATAGCTATAACATATGGAGCAGATGCTGTTTATATAGGTGGAGAAATTTTTGGAATGAGGTCTGCCGCAAAGAATTTTAGTAAGGAAGATATGGCAGAAGGAGTAGCTTTTGCACATGAAAGAGGTAAAAAAGTATTTGTAACAGTAAATATAATACCTCATAATGAAGATTTTCTACAATTAGAAGATTATTTGTTGGAATTAGAAGAGATAGGTATAGATGCAGTTATAATAGCTGACCCAGGAGTGCTTAGTGTTATTAAAAAAGTAATTCCGAATATGGAAATACATTTAAGTACACAAGCGAATACAACTAATTATCTAAGTGCAAATTTCTGGTACGAGCATGGAATAAAAAGAGTTGTAGTGGCAAGAGAATTGTCTTTTGATGAAATATCTGAGATAAGAGCAAAAACACCTTTAGATATGGATATAGAAGCGTTTATGCACGGTGCTATGTGTATTTCTTATTCTGGGAGATGTCTAATAAGCAACTACATGACTGGAAGAGATGCCAATAAAGGTTCTTGTGCTCAATCTTGTAGATGGCAATATCACTTAGTTGAAGAAAAAAGACCTGGAGAGTATTTCCCAATATATGAAGATGAAAGAGGTACATTCTTTTTTAACTCAAAAGATTTATGTATGATAGAGTATATACCAGAATTAATCAAATCTGGTATAACAAGTTTAAAAATAGAAGGTAGAATGAAGACTGCATACTATGTAGCTACTGTTGTAAGAGCATACAGAATGGCAATAGATGAATTTTACAAAGACCCAGAAAACTGGAAGTTTAATCCAATGTGGATGGAAGAGTTAAAGAAAGGTAGTCATAGACATTTTACATCAGGTTTTTACTTGAATAAACCAACAACAGAAGACCAAAACTATCAATCAGCATCATATGTTAGAAACTATGATTTTATAGGTATAGTCAGAGAAACAGAAGATGAAGATGGTCTTATTGTAGTTGAGCAAAGAAATAAAATGTGTGTTGGTGATGAAATAGAGGTCATGGGACCATATAAAGAAACTATGTTTACTAAAATTGAAGAAATGTATAATGAAGAGGGAGAAGCTATAGAGTCAGCTCCTCATCCTAGACAAATAGTGAAGTTAAAGCTATCAGTAAAAGTTGGTAAAGATTATATGCTTAGAAAAGTTATAGAAGAAAAGGTTGAAGAATAATAAAAAATTGATAAAAATAGTATTAGCCCCTTAGAAATTGTCAATAATGAAATTATCTAAGGGGTGATTTCATGTCAAAAAAGAAGACTCCATTTTTGAAAAAAGTGGGAAAGAGAAGCTGGTATATATTTACTATAATTTTAATAATTTATAGTGTTTTAATTTATAGACTAGTTGATATACAGGTATTAAAAGGTGATAAATACAAACAAAGTGTTGAATCGCAAAGTGTTGAGAAAGTAGAGTTAAATAGTGGAAGAGGAATAATCTATGATAGAAATAACAAAAAACTTACAGATACAAGTAAGTCTCAGGTATTGGTTGTTGAAAAAGAAAAATTAAATAATAACTATAAAATTTTAGAGCTTGTTAAGAAAGCTACTAAGATGAATGATTTAGATATATATAAAGCTATACAAGAACAATTGACACGTCCTATAATACAGATTCAGGCTAAAAAGATTGATAGGAGCATGAAAAAAGAGCTTGAGAAAAATGGAATAATGGTAGAAGAAAAAACTATGAGATATTCAAAAGATGGTTTATTATCACATACAATAGGATATATAAAAGAAGACGATAAATCAGGTCAATCAGGAATTGAAAAGAGTATGGATAGTGTGCTTAGAAATTCAAATGAAAAGTATATAAGTGCTTTTAAAGCTGGAGATGCAGGAAATGAAAAGTCTCTAAACATACTAAAGGGAAGTGTAAAAACTGTTGATGATAAGGATAAAGATAGACATCTAAAAACTACAATTGATTATAACATTCAAAAAAAATTAGAACAGATACTAAACAAAGAAGAAAATCCTACAGCAGTAGTAATCTCAGAGGTATCTACAGGTGAAATTCTTGCAATGTGTTCTAGACCTAATTTTGACCAAAATGACATATCAAAAAGTTTAAAAGGAAAAAATGGGGAATTTGAAAATAGAGTTATAAAAGCGACATATCCACCAGGGTCTGTATTTAAGATGGTAGTTTTATTTTCTGCACTTGAAAATGGTGTTATAGATGAGAACTACACTTATAATTGTACAGGAAAGACTAAAGTTGGGAATACTAATGAGATACTAAGATGTAACAAAAGAGATGGGCATGGTTTTCAAAATTTAAGACAAGCTTTTTCTAATTCATGCAATCCTGCATTTTTAGATATAGCTATGAAGCTTGGCAAAGAAAAGATTTTGAAATCTGCTGAAAAATTGCATTTATTTGAAAAAGTTGATATTGGTCTTGATGAAGAAAAAATTAGGGAAGCTCCCAAAAATATATCAATACGAAATTTAGCTATAGGTCAAGAAAATATAGAATTCACACCACTGCAAATAAATCAAATGACTCAAATAATGGCTAATAATGGAACATTCAAACCATTGTACTTATATAAAAGTCTTGTGGACAATGATATGAATACAATAAAAACTTATAAATCTTCAAAAAAGGAAGAACTTATTTCTCCCTATGTGTGTACACAAGTTAAAGAATATATGAAGTCTGTGTCTAAGGTTGGTACAGCCAAAGACTTGAAGGATTTAGATGGTGGATGTGGAGTTAAAACAGGTACAGCTCAAAGTAGTTTGAACAAAAAAGCAATAGACCACGGATGGATAACTGGATTTTATCCAGAAGAAAGACCTAAGTATGTAATAACTGTACTAGTAGAAGGAACTCAAAAAGGAAGTAAATCTGCAATACCTATATTTAAAGAAATATGTGAAAGTATACAATAAAATTATGTAGCTTAAAATTTAAGGATATATCGTAATTTTGATTTTCAGACAGAAAGTTTTGTCTAACAATGTACGATATATCCTTTTAAATATAGTATTAATTTTCTTGAACAAGCTCTTTTTCTAGTTTTTTAAGAGCCTTTTTTTCGATTCTAGATACATATGACCTCGATATATCGAGTTTTTGTGCAATTTCTCTTTGCGTCTTATAGCCATAAGGAGTTAACCCGTATCTTAACTGGACAATTTCTCTTTCTCTAGGAGTAAGAATTTTGTTTAGTTGCTCGTAAAGTTTTCCAACTTGAACTTTTAGCTCAACTTCATCAAGAACATAGTTAGCCTCTGTACCAAGTATATCTAAAAGGCTTATTTCATTACCTTCTTTATCTGTTCCGATAGGGTCTTGTAGAGATACTTGAGTTTTATTTTTTTTGTTAGACCTAATATTCATTAAAATCTCATTTTCAATACATCTAGAGGCATATGTTGCCAATCGAGTTCCTTTGTCTATATTATAAGTTTCTATAGCTTTAATTAATCCTATTGTACCTATGGATATCAAGTCATCTTGGTCTTCCGTCGAATTATTATATTTCTTTGCTATATAAGCTACTAATCTCATGTTTCTTTCAATTAATGTATCTTTTGCACTTTTATCGTTTTCTATTTTAAATTTAGTTAAATACTCAATCTCTTCTTCAGGGGTTAAGGGTTTTTCAAAAGATTTAAGAGCTGCCAATAGGTCACCCCCCTTTTCAACGGTCACTTTAAATTATATGAAAGAGACTTATCCAAGTTGACTGTTATCTAATAAAATAATATGCATACTTTTAGAATTTAAAGCATATATTTGCAAACTTTTGGATAGAACATGACATGAAAAATGGTAACTTAAATTTAAGGTTTTGTTGTAGATGCATAAAACAGGGCGAAAGAATTATTAACTTATGAAGTATAAATTGAAATTTAGGTGTCAATAAATATAAATGAGAAAGATATTATTATAAATAGTGAAACAATGCTTTTCACAAATCATTCATAATTATTTATTTGAAAATATAAAAAATAATGTTTATGTATGTTTTGATATTGAGCAAAAGATTTAAGAAAAACAGTAGACTGTATAAAAAATATAGGTATAGGGGGTGGAGAATCTTACAATACATTATAAAGTAAATATAATTAATTATTTTTACAATGTTGATTACAAGTAAAGATTAGTAGTTTCAGTTAATGTTATTAAGAGTGAAGGTGGTGTATTAAAAGGATATAATTACTGGTGCAATAAGATTTAAAAAATCTATGTTTGTATATGAACATGAAAAACTTTAAGTAACAATGAAAAAACTTATAAAAGACATTTATGAAAAAACTTATAGTTAAATTTTTATATAAAATATTACTTAGGGGTTTTTATTATTGAAAATAAGAAAGAGTGGTTTTATATCAATCGAATGTATAATAAGTATTGCTATATTATATGTGGCTGTTTACTTAGTTTCTACATCATTGTATAGTTGCTATGGTTTTATCAGTAGAAATTCATCTGATAGAGAAATGTTAGCTACAGCAAAAAAATATATAGAAGATGAGAAGTATCGAATACAAAATAGTAAATATGAGTCAATTGAAGATGAAACAGAAAAAAATTACATAAATGGATATGAGATTAGCAGTACAGTAAAACAAATTTTAGATTATTATCAATGTTATGAAATAAATATAGAAATAAAAAATAAATTTAAAAAGTTGAGGTTTAATAGCTATGTTACTAGAAAATAAAGGCTCTATATTAATAATAACATTGATAATATTTTCTATTATAAGTACTGTGTGTATTATGTGTATAGGTTTAATCTACACACATAATAATATATTTGAGTTAGGGTACAAGGATACTCAACTAAAAGAAATTTCTTTAAGTGGAATAGAAATATCGGTAAGTAATGTACTTTCTTGTGTTGAAGAAGCTATTAATGAAGCTAATAATGAAGATGAATTTAGAGAATATTTCTTAGGAAATAACATGATTGATTGTATAAAAAAAATAAAAGATACGTCTTATAGCGGGTTAGAAGAACTTTCTTTAAAAGTAGAAAATAATACTATCTACGATAGAGGTGATTTTTTTGAATTTGATATAGCAAGTACAGTTAGAGAAAAAGAATTATTAAAAGTAATAAAAGCAAGAGTAAAAATTAAAAATCCATGGGTAGGAATTGATATTGAAGATTATATGGATAAATCTAATAACAATAAAATTAATGACAAAATGTTTAATGGTTATAGAGAATCTAAAAAGAATGAATTTCTAAATGAATTCAAAACTGAGAATGAAGATATCAGCAATCAAGAGATTGCTGAATCCACAGAAATAGATATTAAAGAATCTGAAGAAGAACTTAAAGAAAACATAATTGAAAACATAAAAAAGAATTTTGATGAAAAAAAATTAGTATATGTGTATAAGT
This sequence comes from Clostridioides sp. ZZV14-6345, assembly GCF_020657775.1. Lineage (NCBI taxonomy): Bacteria > Bacillati > Bacillota > Clostridia > Peptostreptococcales > Peptostreptococcaceae > Clostridioides > Clostridioides sp. ZZV14-6345. Next base: position 46,800 of record NZ_JAGWCX010000013.1, read on the forward strand.
ATAGGGGTGTATAACTTTGAAAAAAGAAGGAATGTGACTGTAATAGAATTAGTAGTATCTATCAGTATAATACTATTGATAGTTACATTATCTTTTCCAAAAGATAATCTTGAAAATCATAAAATAAATTTATTTGCACGTCAACTTTGTTCAGATATAAGGTATGTTAGGCGAATTAATATGTTTAGCAACTACAATACATATATATACTATATAAATCAAGATAAACATGAAGGTTATGTATTGAGAAAAGATGGTAAAAATATTAAATCAATAATACTGCCTAAAAATGTAAAAATAGCTAGAAGCATTGATATAATAAAATTTAAGTCTGATGGCTCACCTCAAAAAGCATCTACAATAGAGATATATAATAATAGATTAAGAAAAACTATAACAATTACACCTGTAAGTGGAAGAGTACTTCTGAAAGAGGGAAAATATGAAACGTAAATATGGCTATTTACTTTTGGAAAGTGTGGTATCATTAACTTCGATTGTAATTCTGATAATGGTTTTATATTCTATATTCGTGCTTACAATAGATTTAAAACTAAAAATAGAAGATAGGATAGAATTACAACAACAAGTTCTTGAAATCATAAAATCTATGGAAGGAATTATTAGTAATTCTATGGGAATAATAAATGTATCTAATGACGAAGAAACCTTTAAAAGGACAACATCTATAAAGTGTAGATATGTAGATGAAAATATAACTAATAATGAAGAATACATAAGTAATAAAGAAATCATATTAAATGAAAGACGAAATAAGTTATTTGTGAATTCTTTAAATGGTGAAAATAGTCAAGCAGGTGGTTATGAAATTGGAGATTATGTAGATGAAATGTATGTATCAATTAGTAATAATGGTCAATATGTTAATATAAAATTGAAATTATCAAAGCGTAGTCAAAACTATGAAACTAAGTTTAAAATAAAAGTGTGGAATTTTAGCGAAAGCATATGAAAACGAATAGATTTATGAGAAAGAAATAAAAGCTATTAATCATATAAAGTATAATTACTAAGAACTATGTAATTAAATAATATCAATATGTAAAATGTATAGATTAAGATTGTATAGGAGAATAATAAAAATATAAAATAAGTAATTTGCCAAATACTTGTTTATATTGTATAACTTATGATATTATGATATTAGTAAAAATTTGTAATCCTGACTTGACAGAATTCAAGTAAGAGATATAATTTTAGAGGCATAGTAATTTAAAATTTACTAAAAAATAAGAAATTTATTTTAATATGGAGGAACAAAAAATGGTATCAGCAGGTGATTTTAGAAAAGGTGTTACATTTGAAAAAGATGGACAACCATGTTTAGTAGTTGATTTTCAACACGTTAAGCCAGGTAAAGGAGCTGCTTTCGTTAGAACTAAATACAAAAACTTAAAAACAGGAGCTATAAGAGAAGAAAGTTTCAATCCAAGTGAAAAATTCCCTAAGGCTGTTATAGATACAAGACAAATGCAATATCTATACAATGATGGTGAGTTATATTATTTTATGGATCAAGAAAATTTTGAACAAATACCATTAAACTATGAACAAGTTGAAGATGCAATTAAGTTCTTAAAAGAAAATGAAGTTGCTACAATAAGATTTTATCAAGGGCAACCATTCCAAGTAGAAGCTCCAAACTTTGCGGAGTTAGAAGTTACAGATACAGAACCAGGTATAAAAGGTGATACAGCAAGTAATGTAACTAAAGCAGCTACAGTTGAAACTGGAGCAGTTGTTCAAGTACCATTATTTATAAATACTGGAGATAAAGTAAAGATAGATACTAGAACAGGTGAATATTTGTCAAGAGTATAAAAATTTATGTATATAAAAGCTTATATGTCTTAATAATATAAGATATATGAGCTTTTAGTTTATATATAAAAAAGAAAGCGAGGGGTGTTACATGAAACATTTATATGAAGAAGTTGCATACTTAAAAGGCCTAGCAGAAGGACTAGAAATAAGTACTGAAAGCAAAGAAGGGAAAATGATACATAAAATAGTTGATGCATTAGAAGTATTTGCAGATGCTATTGTAACATTGGATGAAGAACAAGAAGAACTTCAAGATTTTGTTGAATCTATAGATGAAGATTTAGCAGATTTAGAAGAAGATATTGCTGACATGGAAGAAGATCTTTATGAAGAAGATGATGAGGATGATGAGGACTTCAGCTATATAGAAATGGAATGCCCAAATTGTGGAGAGTTAGTAGAAATAGACGAAGATTTGTTATATGATGATGAAGTAGATGTTGTTTGTCCTGATTGTAAGGCTGTAATATTATCATCAGAAGATGATTGCGATGATGATTGTACATGTGGTGGTTGTTCAAGTTGTGATGATAGAGAGTAAAAATTCATAAGAATTAAAACTGCCTATGATACCTATGAGATATTTTGTTTCATAGGTAGTTTTATTTTTATGAGGAAGAGTATTATAGATTTTGGTTTTGCAATACTTGGACAAAAATAGTACACTAGAATTTATAGAATAGGATTTTGGAGGGATGTAAATATGAAAATAAGTAAAAAATTACTAGATAATATACAAAGATTTGAAAATGTTATAAATTATAAATTTAAAAATAAAGAATATATACTAGAAGCTCTTACTCATAGTTCATATTCTAATGAAAATAAAAAGTATAATTTTAACGAAAGGTTAGAATTTTTAGGGGATTCAGTTTTAGGCATAGTGATAAGTGATTATTTGTTCAATGAAGAAGCAAATCTGCCCGAAGGGGAACTAACTAAACTTAGAGCAAATATAGTTTGTGAAGATTCGTTAAGTGAAGTAGCTAATGATATAAATTTAGGTGTTCACATGTTATTAGGCAGAGGAGAGGAAGCAACTGGAGGAAGACATAGAACTTCAATATTAGCAGATGCATTTGAAGCTGTAATAGCAGCCATATATCTTGATGGAGGCTTTGAAAGTGCAAGACAGTTTATACTTCATTACATGGAAAATATAATTTATGATTCAAGAAAAGGAAACATATTTAGAGACTACAAAACACATCTTCAAGAAGTGTTACAAGGTAATGGAGAAAACAATATCTGGTACAGGCTTATAGAAGAAAAAGGACCAGACCATAATAAAAGATTTGTAATGGAAGTTGGAATTAATGAAGATGTATTGGGTATAGGAGAAGGTAAGAGTAAAAAAGAAGCTGAACAGTTAGCTGCTAAAGTAGCTTTAAAGAAAAAATTATGGGAAAAATAAATATAATATGTAAAAATATAAAAAGAAATATTTAGATTAGAAGGATGTTGTAGATGAAAAAGAGAATTATACCTATATTTGTCCCTCACAAAGGATGTCCTCATGATTGTATATTTTGTAATCAAAAAAAAATAACAGGTGTGAGTACTGATGTTACAAGTGAAGATGCAAGAAACATAATTGAAGAATGTTTAGAGACTATAGATAAAGATGCTGATGTAGAAATAGCATTTTTTGGTGGTAGCTTTACTGCTATAGATATTGATATACAAAAAAGTTTATTATCAGTTGCTAAAGAATATGTAGAAAAAGGTCTAGTAAAAGATATTAGAATGTCTACAAGACCAGATTGTATTGATGAAGATATATTAAGTATGCTAAAAGAATATAAGACAAGCATAATTGAACTTGGAGTACAATCTTTAGATGAAAAAGTGTTATTAGATAGTATTAGAGGCCATCAATCAGAAATTGTATACAAGAGTTCAAATATGATAAAAAATAGTGGAATTAAACTTGGTTTACAGATGATGATTGGTCTTCCAGCTGATACAGAAGAAAAATGTATATTTACAGCAAAGAAATTTGTAGAGCTAAAACCAGATTGTGTTAGAGTTTATCCAACCTTAGTAGTAAAAGATACAGGTCTTGAAAAATTAATGCAACAAAATGAGTATAATCCATTTACTCTTGAACAGAGTATAAACATAGTAAAAAAAGTTCTTGTATTGTTTTATGTCAATAATATCAATGTAATAAGAGTTGGACTTCAAGCTACTGATGACATACAAATTGGAAAAGCTGTTTTAGCAGGACCATATCACCCTGCATTTAGAGAATTGGTAGAAGCTGACATGATAAAAGATTATTTGGAATTTATTATTTTACAAAATAAAAATATAAAACAGATGTTGGTGAAATCTAATAAAAAGAATCTTTCTAAGATAATAGGAAATAAAAAAACAAATGTTAAATATATGAAAGAAAAATTTGGCGTGATTTTAAAAACACAAGAATCAGATTTAGATATAAATCAATTAGAAATTGTGTTAGATGGGAAAAGTTTAATTATTACTAATATGAAAGACATTCATAGAAAATTGTATGACATTTATAACCTTTAGTTTTAACGATGAAGGGAGAGAAACGATTTGTATTTAAAAAGACTAGAGTTAAAGGGATTTAAATCCTTTCCAGTAAAAACAGATATTATTTTTAAAGAAGGAATAACAGCAATAGTAGGGCCAAATGGAAGTGGAAAAAGTAATATATCTGATGCTGTAAGATGGGTGCTAGGAGAACAGAGTATTAAGAGTCTTAGAGGTGATAAACTTGAAGATGTAATATTTGCAGGTACAGATACAAAAAAACCTATGAATTACTGTGAGGTTGCTCTTACTATTGATAATTCTGAAAATCAATTGGAATTAGATTTTACAGAAGTAACTATAAGAAGAAGAGCTTATAGAAATGGTGAAAGTGAATTTTTTCTAAATAATAAGAGTTGTAGATTAAAAGATATAAAAGAAGTCTTTTTAGATACTGGTATTGGAAAAGATGGTTATTCAATCATAGAACAAGGAAAAGTAGATGAAATATTAAGTAATAATCCTTTAAGTAGAAGAAAAGTTTTTGATGAAGCTTGTGGTATATCAAAATATAGATATAAAAAACAGGAAGCAGAAAGAAATTTAAGCAATACAAAGGAAAATCTAGAAAGAATAGATGATATATATATAGAAATTGAAAATCAATTAAAACCTCTTTTTAATCAACAGACAAAAGCAAAGAAGTACTTGGAAATAAGTGAGAAATTGAAGATACTGGAAGTAAATAGTTTTATAAGAGAAATTGAAGGGATAGAAAAAGAATTAAGCGAAGTTAATGAGCATAGTAAGGTCATTGAAAAGGAACTCAATGAAAAAGAAGAACAAAAAAGTATTGTAGAGAAAAAGCAAGAGGATATTAATAAAGAGGTAGAGGTATTACAAGATGTAATTGAAAAATCTGTAGATTATATAAACTCAATTAAAGGTGTTATATCAAAAAAAGAGTCTCAAATAAATTTAATTAAGGAAAGAATAAGGAATTTTACGAATGAAATTCATAGAAAAAATTTAGAAATAAATGATATAAAAGAAAAACTAAATGAAAATAAGCAGTACATAAAAGAATTAGAAAGTAATAAATTATTAGGTAGTGAAGAGCTATCTACTTTGCAAGAAAATATAAAAATATTGGAATCCAGCAAAGATAAACAAAAAGTTAAGTTAGAATCCTTAAATAATGATGTAGAATTATTGAAAGAAAGTATAATAGATATATTAAATAAGAAACAAGAGTTTAGTAATAAATTGTCGACTTTAAATGCAAATAAAGAAAATATGAATATCAGAGATGAAAATATAAACTCAGAAATAGCAGAATTAAATAAGAGTATTGAAATAAAGTCATCTGAATTAGACAGTATAAATAAAGACTTTAATATGCAAAATGAGAATTTAAAGAATGTAAATAATAGAAATAAAGAATTATCAACTAATTTGCAAGATTCAATTAGTAAACACAATAAGCTAGAAGATGAAATACAGAAAAATAAATATAATCTAAATGGATATAATTCAAAATTAAATGTCTATATAGACATGGAAAATCATTATGAAGGATTTAACAGAGGTGTAAAAGAAGTATTAAAAAATAAAAATTTAAAAGGGGTTCATGGAGCATTAGGTCAAATTATAAATGTACCTGAAAAATATGAGAAATCTGTAGAAGCAGCTCTTGGTGCTTATATGCAAAATATAATAACTGATGATGAGTTTAGTGCTAAATCTGCAATAAACTATTTAAAGCAGAATAATTTAGGTAGAGTAACCTTTCTTCCATTAAATATAATTAAATCAAATAAAATAAGTCTAGGAAACTTAAAAGCGAATACTAAATTCATAGGAATAGCAAGTGATTTAATTACATTTGATGAAAAGTATAGAAATATAATTGAAAATATACTTGGAAGAACAATTCTTATAAATAATATAGACGAAGGTATAAAATTTGCAAAAGAAACTGGTCATAGGTTTAAAATAGTAACTTTGGATGGTGAAATCTTAAATCCAGGAGGGTCTTTGACTGGAGGAAGTTTAAAAACTAATGGTAATATACTATCGAGAAAAAGATACATTAATGAATATACAGAAAAGATAAATAATATCAAGATTCAGATTTCAGAATTAGAATTAAAAAGAGAATCTCTAGACAAAGATATAAAAAATATAAAAAATGAAATTGAATCGCATGAAAGTAAAATAAAAGATTTAGAAAAAAGTATAATAATAAAAAGTACCAGTATAAAGAATATTGAATCTGAAATTGAATCTTTAAAAGGTAGTATTACTAAATTAGAGAATGAGAAGAATGATTTGAATTCCAATTTAAATTACACACTCGAAAAAAGTGATGATGTTAGAAGAGATATGGAAGAGTTAGATAATATACACAGCCAAAACAAAGAAAAAATTGATGCATTGAATGAAGAAATAAAAAAATATAACGATTTGTATGATAAAGAAAAATCTGAATTTGATGAATTAAACTTGACTATAGTAAAGAAAACAGAAGCTTACAACAGTATAGTTAGAGATATAAAAAGAATATCTGGTGAAAACTGTGAGTTAGAAGAAAAAAATAAACAGCTAGAGGAATCATTAAACTATGAAGAAAAAGAAATAGTTAAATTGCAAGATTCTATAGCTATTGAGGAAAAAGAAAAAGAAAATTTAACAAAACAATTAGGAGATAGTAATAGAAATCTTGAAACTAGAAAAATTGCAAAGGATGATTTGAAAAATAGTTTTGATGAAATTAATAAAGAATTAAAAACTATAGATAGACAACATATAGAACTTAAAGAAAGTTTATTCAAAGTTGGTGGAAGATTAGAAAGATTAAAGTCTAGTCAAGACACATATATAAATAAGTTATTTGAGCAATATGAAATGACTTTAGTACAAGCATTGGAAATTAAAAATGAAGATTTAGATATAGACAAAAAATTCTTAGAAAGTCTAAAGAGAGAAATAAGAAGTCTTGGAAATATAAATATAGATTCTATAAAGGAATACGAAGAAATAAAAGAAAGATATGATTTTTATAGTGCACAAAAACAAGATTTAGAAGAATCTATGGAAGAGATAGAAAAACTTATACATACATTAGAAGAAAATATGAAATCTGAATTTGAGATTAAATTTGAAGAAATAAGTAAAAACTTTAAGTATGTATATAAGAGATTATTTGGTGGAGGTTGTGGAGAATTAACTATTCTAGATAAAGAAAATTTATTAGAAAGTGATATACTAATAACAGCTCAACCACCAGGTAAAAAAATGAAAAACTTAAATCTATTATCTGGTGGAGAAAAAGCTTTAACAGCAATAAGTATACTATTTGCTATATTAATTACAAAACCAACACCATTTTGTATACTAGATGAGATTGAAGCTCCACTTGATGATGCAAATATATTTAGATTTGGAGAATTTTTAAAGGATTTATCTAAAGAAACACAATTTATATCAGTAACTCATAGGAGAGGAACTATGGAGGCTGCTGATTATATCTATGGAGTTACAATGCAAGAAAAAGCTATTTCAAAAGTTATTAGTTTAAAATTAAAAGAAGCTCAGCAAATAACTGATATTATATAACTTAAATTGACATAGGAGGAAGAACAGTGTTAAAAAAATTATTTGGTTTTGGGAAAGAAAAGGAAATAGAAAAAAAAGATACTGAATCAGAAGAAGAAATAGAAGGTAGTAGTGATAATCTAGAAAATATGGAAGAAACCATTTTTTCGGGTCTTGAAGAAGAAGTGATAGATAAAGTAGAAGATATTGAAGAAAAAGCTGAAGAAGATACTACTAATGAAATTACTGGAGAAAATGAAGAAGCAAAAGGTCAGATAAATAGTGATGAGCAAGAAGTAGAATCTATTTTAGATAGTGATTCTCATGAGGGGATAACAGGAGAATTAGAAAGTTATGATGAGGATGTTGAACCTGAAGAAGTGGACGATAAAGGTGAAAAGAAAGTTAACTTATTTGAAAGACTAAAACAAGGATTAACAAAGGCAAAACAAGGAATAACTGATAGAATAGATGAAGTTTTAAAATCATATACAAAAGTAGATGAAGAATTGCTTGAAGATTTAGAGGAAATTTTAATAACAGCAGATGTTGGTGTAAATACGACTATGGATATAATTGAAAAACTAAGAGATAAAATAAAGCAAAAAGGTATTACTGAACCAATAAAGGTAAGAGAAGAACTTAAATCTATAGTTGAAGACATTCTTACAAATGAAAACTCTACACTGGATATAGAACCAGTACCATGTATAATCTTAATGGTAGGTGTAAATGGAGTTGGTAAAACTACTACAATAGGTAAACTAGCAAATCGATATAAAAAAGAAGGAAAAAAAGTTTTATTGGCAGCAGCAGATACATTTAGAGCAGCAGCTACAGAGCAATTAGAAATTTGGGCAAATAGAACTAATGTAGATATAATAAAGCATCAAGAAGGAGCAGACCCTGGAGCAGTAGTATTTGATGCCATAAAGGCTGCAAAGGCTAGAAAAACAGATGTATTAATATGTGATACAGCAGGAAGATTACACAATAAAGCTAATCTTATGAATGAGCTTGGAAAAGTATTTAAAATAGTAGATAGAGAATTTCCAGAAGCAAAGCGTGAAGTGCTTCTTGTAGTAGATGCTACAACAGGTCAAAATGCAGTTGTTCAAGCAAAGACATTTAAAGAAGTTGCAGATATAACAGGTATAGTACTTACAAAACTTGATGGAACCGCAAAAGGCGGAGTAGTGCTTGCAGTAAAATCAGAAGTAGATGTGCCTGTAAAACTTATTGGAGTTGGAGAAAGAGTAGAAGACCTACAAGATTTCAATGCAAAATCATTTTCAGATGCATTATTTGGTAACTAGTGTTCTTTTAAAAATAATGGTTGACAAGAGTGTTTATATGATATAAAATACAATAGTGTAAAGTAAATAACCTTTACAGTATACTGCTAGGAAGTGTAAGATATGAATATAGAAAAAATGGTCGAAATTGGATTGTTATTTGAACAGTATAAAGAATTATTAACTGACAAGCAGAAAGAAATAGTTGCTCTATACTATGAAGAAGATTATTCTTTAGGTGAAATTAGTGAAAATCTTAATGTATCAAGACAAGGTGTGTATGATACTTTAAAACGTTCAGAAAAAATACTAAGAGATTATGAAGAGAAGTTACACTTAGTATCAAAGATTCAAGAGCAGGAAAAAAATATTAAGATTATAAAAGATAAAATTATTGACATTAAAGAAGATTTATTGCACAATAGAGATTGTGCTAATTTAATCCCTAAGCTAGAAAATATAGAAGATGTATGTAGGGAGATGATAAAATGATATTTGAAGGATTGTCTGATAAACTACAAGGGGCATTTAGTAAGTTGAAATCAAAAGGAAAACTTACAGAAGTAGATGTAAAAAATGCTATGAGAGAAGTTAAACTTGCTCTTCTTGAAGCAGATGTTAACTTTAAAGTAGTTAAAGATTTTATAAAAAAAGTTCAAGAGAGATGTGTTGGACAAGAAGTTATGCAAAGCTTAACTCCAGCTCAGCATGTAATTAAAATTGTAAATGAAGAACTTACAAGTTTAATGGGGGATGTACAAAGTAAAGTGATGATTTCCTCAAAACCTCCTACAATTTTAATGATGGTTGGACTGCAAGGAGCAGGTAAAACTACTACAGCAGGAAAACTTGGAGGATATTTTAAAAAACAAGGTAAAAAACCTTTATTAGTAGCCTGTGATATTTATAGACCAGCAGCTATAAAGCAACTTCAAGTTGTTGGAGAAAAATTGGATATCCCTGTATTTAATATGGGAGATAAGGAAAATCCAGTAAATATTGCAAAAGCAGGTTTAAGCCATGCAATTAAAAATGCTAATGATTTAGTTATTATAGATACAGCTGGTAGACTTCATATAGATGAAGTACTTATGGATGAGTTAAAATCTATTAAAACAGAAGTTAAACCACATGAAATACTTTTGGTTGTAGATTCTATGACAGGTCAAGATGCTGTAAATGTTGCAGAAAGCTTCAATGAAGCACTTGGCGTTGATGGAGTAGTATTAACTAAATTAGATGGTGATACTAGAGGTGGTGCTGCACTTTCAATAAGAGCAGTTACACAAAAGCCTATAAAATTTATGGGTATGGGAGAAAAGTTAGATGATATAGAACCTTTTCACCCAGACAGAATGGCATCGAGAATATTAGGTATGGGAGATGTCTTAAGTTTAATAGAAAAAGCACAAGAAAACATAGACTTAGAGAAAGCTAAGGAACTAGAGCAAAAAATTAAAAAACAAGAGCTTGATTTTGAGGATTTCTTACAACAAATGGAACAAATACAAAATATGGGTCCTCTTGACAAGATACTTGGTATGATACCTGGTATGGGAAATGTAAAAGACCAACTTGGAGATGTAGATTTGAATGGCAAAGAAATGAATAGAACTAAAGCCATAATTCAATCAATGACTACATATGAGAGAAGAAACCCAGGAGTATTAAATGCGTCTAGAAAGAAAAGAATAGCTAGAGGTAGTGGAACTAGTGTACAAGATGTAAATAGACTTATAAAACAACTTAATGAAATGAAAAAAATGATGAAGATGTTTGCTGGTTCGCAAAAGAGTATGAAGAAAAGGGGCGGCTTAGGCGGTTTACCTTTTTTTAAATAAAATATAAAAAAGTAAAAATTATTCGGAGGTGACTGTAATGGCAGTTAAAATAAGATTAAAAAGAATGGGAGCTAATAAAAAACCTTTCTACAGAATAGTAGTAGCTGATTCAAGAGCTCCAAGAGATGGAAAATTTATAGAAGAAATAGGATACTATAATCCAATTTCTGAACCTAAACAAGTAAGAATAAATGATGAAAAAGCTATAAAATGGTTAGCTACTGGTGCTCAACCAACAGAAGTAGTTAAAAAATTACTTGTAAAAAATGGAGTAATAGAAAAATTCGAAGCTTCTAAACAAGCAAAATAATTTTTCTTGGCAATTAGTTTAAGTAAGTACTCATTGCTGAGGTTACTTTAGGAGATGAAATATATGAAAGAGCTAGTTGTAGATATAGCTAAGGCTCTAGTTGATAATCCTGATTCAGTTGTCGTTGAGGAATTTGAAGATAATGACGGTATCGTCTTAAAACTTACAGTTGCTCAAGAGGATATGGGTAAGGTTATTGGTAAGCAGGGAAGAATAGCTAAAGCTATAAGAACTGTCGTAAGATCTGTTGCTAATAGAGAAAATATAAAAGTTTCTCTTGAGATAGTATAAATAGGAGGATTAGGTATAATACCTAGTCCTTTTTGTATAATTATATCTAGTTTAAGAATTTATGACGACATGACCACATAAGATTAAATTTTTTAAGAAGGTGATAACATGAAAGAAAAATTAACTCATTTTAAGGTAGGTCAAATAGTAAATACACAAGGTCTAAAAGGTGAGGTAAGAGTTTATCCACTTACTGATGATATAGAGAGATTTGATGAATTAAAAGACTTCTATCTAGGAAAAGATTTAAATAATAAATGGACTGTTGAAAAAGTAAGATACAAAGGTTCTATGGTTATAATGAAGATAAAAGGTATAGATAGCATAGAGAAAGCAGAAAAGCTAAAAAATAAATTTATGTACGTATCTAGAGAAGATAGCAGAGAACTTGAAGAAGGAGAATTTTTTATAGCAGATATGATTGGAATGGAAGTTTTAACCGTAGATGGAAAATATGTAGGAGTCCTAGAAGATGTTCTTCAATACTCAGCAAATGATGTATATGTAGTAAAAGGTGATGAAGATAAAGAATTTATGATACCAGCTATAAAAAAATTTGTACCTACAATAGACATTTATGAAAGAAAAATGATTATAGACCCTATTAAGGGAATGATAGATTAGGTGGTAATATGAGATTTCATATAATGACGCTTTTTCCAGAAATATTTAATTCATATATGAACGAAAGTATAATGAAAAGAGCAATTGAAAAAGGTATAATTGAAGTTAATATATATAATATAAGAGATTTTTCCAATAATAAACATAAAAAAGTAGATGATTATCCATTTGGAGGAGGAGCTGGTATGGTAATGACTCCTCAACCTATATATGACACATATAAGCACATAATAACAACTCACAATATAAATAATCCAAGAGTAATTTATCTAACTCCAAAAGGGAAGGTATGCAATCAATCTATAGTAAAGCAGGTGTCTGTAGAAGAGGATATAATACTTCTATGTGGTCATTATGAAGGAATAGATGAGAGAATCATTGATTTAATAGTTACTGATGAAATTTCGATTGGAGATTATGTACTAACTGGAGGAGAGCTTCCAGCACTTATAATGATAGATTCTATATCAAGATTAATACCAGGTGTATTAAATCAAGAAGAATCATTTGAAGAAGAATCATTTAAAGATAACTTGTTAGAATATCCTCATTACACTAGGCCTAGAGATTTTGAAGGATTAAAAGTACCAGAAGTGCTTTTATCAGGTAATCATAAAAAGGTAGATGAGTGGAGAAGAGAAGAATCTATAAGAATAACTAAAGAAAGACGATTAGATTTATATAAAAAGTTTAAGGAAAAATAAAATATAATACAAAATTAATATATATGTATACAATAAAGTACCTATAAATGGAATTAAAAACATAAAAGTGCTTGTAATAACTATTGAAGTATAGTATAATATAAAATGTTGAAAATACGGGCGTTCCTCTGTTTACACTGGTCGGGTAGTTAAGAACGTCTATGATATTTAGGAGGAAGAAAGATGAATGAAATGCTAAGAGCAATTGAGCAAGAACAATTAAAAAATGAAGTTCCTAATTTTGGACCTGGGGACACAGTTAAAGTACACGTTAGAATTATAGAAGGAAAAAGAGAAAGAATACAAGTATTCGAAGGTGTAGTATTAAAGAGACAAGGTGGAGGAGCAAGAGAAACTTTCACAGTTAGAAAAATGTCTTTCAATGTTGGTGTAGAAAGAACTTTCCCAGTTCATTCTCCAAAGATAGAAAAAATAGAAGTTACTAGAAAAGGTAAAGTAAGAAGAGCTAAACTAAACTACTTAAGAGGTAGAGTAGGTAAAGCTGCTAAGATAAAAGAAGCTAGAAATAAATAATTAAAAACTTTACTTATAAATGGGGGGCTGATTTATCAGTCCTCTTTCTATTTTAATGAAAATCACAGCAAATAATTATATTCTGAATAGATAGAACTATTTGTTGAAAATGTACATTATTTATCTATGAATTTATGCCTTTTAAAATGAAAAATAAAATTAATAAAATATTGCATTGTATTTTGTAATAATATTAAAAATAAGAGGATAATATTCTGTAAAGTACGATGTTAAAAAGGTGACAATATTATAGTTTGTAAAGATATATTTTTTAAGTGAAATTAGGATATAATAATATAATGTTAATAAGGAGTGATACATGTGTCAAATGAATATGAAGAGTATCTTATGGATGACAATCTACATATAAACTGGTATCCAGGTCATATGAAAAAAACTAAGGAGTTGGTAAAAAACAACTTAAAATTGATTGATGTGGTAATTGAACTTTTAGATGCTAGAATACCATTTAGTAGTAAAAATCCAGATATAGACAGGCTTGTAGGAGACAAACCAAGAGTTGTTGTACTTAATAAAAGTGATATGGCAGATAGAGACAAATTAAATCAATGGATAGAGTATTATAAAAAAATTAATATAAAAGCTATACCTGTAGATACAATAAAAGGGATTGGTATAAACAAGATAATTGAAGAATGTAAGAATGTAACTAGAGAAAAAATGAACTCTTTAAAGGATAAAGGTAGAAAAGAAAGAGCTATACGAATAATGATAGTTGGAGTGCCAAATGTTGGTAAGTCATCCCTTATAAATAAATTAACAGGTAGAAGAAGCACTCAAACAGGAGATAAACCAGGAGTGACTAAGGGAAAGCAATGGGTTAGATTAAAGGGAAACCTTGAACTTTTAGATACACCTGGAATACTTTGGCCTAAGTTTGAAGACCAAGAAGTTGCCTTAAATTTAGCATTTAGTAGAGCCATAAAGGATGAGATTTTGGATACTGAGACTTTGGCTTTAAGACTTATAGAAAAACTTATGAAGATAGAACCTGAGAAGCTGAAAACTAGATATAGGTTAGATTCTTTAGGAGAAACTCCAATTGAAACTATGGATATGATTGGTCAAAAAAGAGGTTTTATAACAGGGAAAAAAGAACTTGATTATACGCGCATAGCCACAACTGTTTTAAATGAATTCAGAGATGGAAAAATAGGAAATATAACTTTAGAAGTACCAGAAAATGTTAAAAGATAGACTTTAAAGCTAGATTAAAAAATTAATATTATAAGTAAAAAAAGCCTTTTTGTAAAGGCTTTTTTTACTTTTTTGAAATATAGACAAATATTGGCATATAAAAGTATAAATTAGATTAAAAAAACTTTTAAAATATTAATTTAAGACAAATATACCTAATATTTTGAAAATTAAAATAAGTATGATTATTTAAAAATTTGGTATATTGACTTGTTTGTTTCGTATAATATATAATAAGCACAAATCAATACAATATATTAAAAATTTAATTTATTTAATTTTATTAATTTAATAATAAGTTCTTATTGTTTTATTTAATTTATTTATGCAAGCGTAAACAATTGAGACGTTTTATTAATTTAATAATGTTAAAAAGGGGGAGTTTATAATGGGTAAGACCAAGGATGTTATAGTATTTGGATTTGCGTTATTTGCAATGTTCTTTGGAGCAGGTAACTTAATATTTCCACCATACTTGGGAATAATTACAGGTCCAGAGTGGTTAATTGCCTTCTTAGGATTTACATTTGCTGATGCTGGTTTGGCACTTCTAGCAGTAATGGCTACAGCTAAATTTGATGGAAATGTAGTTGAAATGTTTAAAAGATGTGGTATGAAATTAGGGATTCTTATAGGTTGTGCAGATATTTTATGTATAGGACCATTCTTAGCTATACCAAGAACAGGTGCAACAACATATGAAATGGGTGTAATGCCTTTATTTGGGACTTCAATTCCAGTGTTATTATTCTGTATACTTTTTTTTGCAATTTCATATGTATTAACAATAAAACCTTCTAAAGTCGTAGATATAGTTGGGCAATTTTTAACTCCAGCTCTTCTAATAGCTTTAGCATTTATAATTATAAAAGGTATTGTATCACCTCTTGGAGAGATAATAGATAAGCCTATGATACCTAATGTATTTGCAGAAGGTATTGGTCAAGGATATCAGACAATGGATGCCTTTGCAGCAATAGCACTTGCATCAGTACTAATTGTATCTTTAAATGAAAAAGGATATTCTACTATTAGTGATAAGTTAAAAATGATTGGTAAATCAGGTGTTCTTGCTTGTGGTGGATTAGCCCTAGTTTATGGAGGATTATGCTTCCTTGGAGCAACTGTATCAACAATGTATGGAACAGATGCAGTACAGTCACAAGTAATAGTAAATATAACACAAGGCTTGCTTGGAAATATTGGGAAAGCGATTTTAGCAGTAGTAGTATCATTAGCATGTTTAACTACATCTATAGGTCTTACATCTGCAACAGGTCAATATTTCTCTAGACTTACAAAAGGTAAGTTAAGTTATGAAAGAATAGTATTAGCTGTATCTGTATTCAGTGCAGTGGTAGCATCTTTTGGTGTTGGAACTATAATAAAGATAGCATCTCCTATACTAAGTATAGTTTATCCACCATCAATTGTTTTAATAATTTTAGCTTTCTTCAATGAAAAAATTAAGAATGATAATGTGTACAAAGGAGCAGTATATATGTCATTGCTTGTAAGTATACTAACAGTTATATCTAGTTATGGAGTACAGGTTCCAGTAGTAAATTCTTTACCTCTTCATTCATTAGGATTTAACTGGGTGGTTCCGGTTATAATAGCTGGAATAATTGGTAATTTTATACCATCAAAGTGTCAATCTAACACACTTGGAACAAATTAAGCTTTAAATTAAAATATAATAGCTTGTAAATAAAGGAGTTATTTATAATAAATGAAATTATTTATATAAATAACTCTTTTTATTTTTAGGTTCTATATTAATTATTTGTATTTGATATAGGAAAAATATAAGAAAATATCAAAAAAATATATAGTTTATTTTTTAACAATAATAGATATTAAAAAAAGAATTTTATAGGTTTAAGTATGTATATTAGATGATTTTTACAAAAATATCATATAAATAAAATTATGACAATAATAAAATAATAAAACAAAATTTAAGACATATGGCTATAGAAATGAATTAAGTAAATGATTAAATTGTTTCCCTAGACATATATATTAAGAATTTTTAGTTAATTGTGACATATAAGTATGTAAACGTGAATACTAGCAACTGCAAAGTTTAAGTAAGTTGGAAGTTAAAAAATAATTGCTATGAACAAAAATAAGTTGATAAATCATAATAAGGAATTTTCAGAAAAAACGATTTCAGGACTGAAAAACAAGTCATAAATCTACGGTAGTAGAATTATGATTAAGTAAATTTAACAGTTAATTTAGCAAAATAAATACAAAATACTACAAGAATTAACGTAAAGGGGAGTTGTGACAAAAGGAAAACGATTTTTTAAGAATCATAATTTTGAAAATTTAAAAAATTAAAAATGATATTGACTGCTTTTTTTTCAGATTATATAATGAACACAAAATATTTAAAATTTAAATTGAATTAAAAAGATTATATGAATGTAAAAAGGAGAGTGATATATACAGTACATAAAGCAATACAAGTTGGTAATAATGTGAATAATTTAAAAAGTCTTAATATTTTTATTATTCGTAATAGTTAATTTTATCAAGAAAAATTAGAGAAAAAATAAAAAACCAACTATGTTTAAAGTATATAGGTTGATTTTGTTTAATTAAGAAAGTTGTATTAAATATTGTGAAGATTTTATAAATTATGAAACATAATTGACAAATTTAAGTCAAAAATGTATAATTAAATAAAATCTCGTCAAAAGGTTTTCATTTAAGAAGAGATTGGACTTATTTTTTAGTAAAATGTAGTAATAAGGTAAGAAGTAGTAAAATCAAATGGGGGTGCTTTAAATGGGTGAAAAACAAATCAATTTTAAAGATGTAATTGTAATTGGATTTGCACTATTTGCAATGTTTTTTGGTGCTGGGAACTTAATATTCCCTCCATATCTAGGAGTTTTATCTGGAAGTAGCTGGCTAGTAGCTTTCATAGGATTCCTTTTTGCAGATGGTGGTTTGGCATTATTAGCAGTTATAGCAGCAACTAAGTTTAATGGAGAGACATCGAAAATGTTCGCAAGAGCAGGCAAAGGATTAAGTATTGCATTAGGATGTGCAATGGTAATCTGTATAGGGCCACTTTTAGCAATACCTAGAACAGCAGCAACAACTTATGAAATGGGTATATTACCTACAATAGGTTCTGGAATAAGCCCGGTAATATTTTCTATAGTATTCTTTGCTCTAGTATTGGTTTTAACAATAAGACCATCAAAAGTTGTAGATATAGTTGGGTCAATCTTAACTCCAGCTTTACTTATAGCTTTAGCAGTATTAATAGTTAAAGGTATCATATCTCCCTTAGGAGAAATAAGAGACAGTTCTTTAATACAAAATGTATTTGCAGAAGGTATAACTCAAGGTTATCAAACAATGGATGCATTAGCAGCTAGTGTATTTGCATCAATTATAATTATGTCAGTAATAGCTAAAGGTTATACAGGTGAAAAAGAAAAGATGAAAGCTACAGTAAGTGCAGGTGTAATCGCAGTAATAGGTATGGCACTAGTTTATGGTGGATTATGTTATCTTGGAGCAACTGTATCTCAACAATATGGACAAGATGTTCAACAAACAGCTTTAATAGTTGCAATAACAGCAGCTTTACTTGGAAACACAGGTAAAATCTTATTGGCTATTATAGTTGCATTAGCATGTTTAACAACAGCTATAGGACTTTCTTCAGCAGCAGGTCAATATTTCTCAACACTTACAAATGGAAAATTAAAATATGAACATATAGTTATAGTAGTTTGTGTATTTAGTGCAATTATATCAAACTTTGGAGTAAGTACAATAATAAAATTCTCTTCTCCTATATTGAGCATGGTATATCCAGCAACTATAACTCTAGTTATACTAGCATTATTTAGTGATAAAATTAGAAATGACAACGTGTTCAAATGTGCTGCATATATGGCATTGTTAGTAAGCGTATTAACAGTTGCAAAAAGCTTTGGTGTAAATATTCCTCTAGTTGATAGCTTACCATTTGCTTCATTAGGATTTAACTGGATAGTTCCAGTTGTAATAGCAGGAATAATAGGAAACTTTATTCCATCTAAAAGCAGTAAAACTGCATAATAAAGAATAATTGATAATTATGGAATTGCCTTTAAATTAAATAGGCAATTCCTTTTTATATTTGAAAATATTATTAAACTATTGTAGATTTGAAATTAATGTAAAGTATCAACATATATATCTGTAAAGAAAAAATAAAGAATTTATTATTTAAGTACTTATTAATTAATAAAAGTTAAAATAATAAAATGTAAAAAATATAAAGTATATAAAAGTATAATTGGACTTTTATATACTTTTTTATATTATTTTAGAGTTTTTTAAGACTGTATTTTACAAGTTTAGAAAACTATAAGGAGTGTTATATTTAATATAAAATAGTATAATATATATTATGCTAGATAATTAATATGAAAATATACAAGCATATAAAAAAGTTTGTTTAGAGTTATAGTTAATAGGTGTATTAATTTAATACTAATTTATTGGAGGTCTAAAAATGAAGTACATAATAAAAAGAGATGGTACAAAAGAGCTTTTTAGTAAAAGTAAGATTGAAGATGCTGTCTATAAGGCTAGTATAAATAGTGAAGGTGGAGTGGATAGAGATTTAGCATATGATATATCAAGAAAAATAGCTAATGACTATAATTCTATGGAAAAGTGCTTATCCGTAGAAGAAATACAAGATATAGTTGAAGTATTACTTATGGAATCAAATAGAAAAGATATAGCAAAACACTACATATTATATAGAGAAAGACGTTCTGAAATAAGAACTAAAGCTTGGGAGTTTGATGAATTACAAAAATCAATCTGGAAGAACAAGTATAGACATAATGGTGAGAGTTTTGATGAATGGATAAAGAGAATTTCAAATAATAGTTCAAGAATATCAAAGTTAATAAGACAAAAAAGATTTCTATTTGCTGGAAGAATTTTAGCAAATAGAGGATTACAGAAAGAGGGAAAGAAAGTAACATATTCAAATTGCTATGTAATAGAACCACCAAAAGACAGTATAGAAGATATTTTTGATACTGCAAAAAAACTTGCTAGAACATTTAGTTATGGTGGAGGAGTTGGAATTGATATTTCAAAGTTAAGACCAAAAGGTGCAAAAGTAAATAATGCTGCAAAACATACGACTGGAGCAGTTTCTTTTATGGAGCTTTACAGCATGACAACTGGTTTGATTGGTCAAAGAGGGAGAAGAGGAGCTCTTATGATTTCTATGGACGTTAATCATCCAGAGATAGAAGAGTTTATAGATATAAAGACAGATTTAGAGAAAGTTACTAAAGCAAATATTTCTGTAAGAGTAACAGATGAATTTATGCAAGCTGTAAAGGAAAAAAAGCTATATAATTGTACTTTTGAAGTTGAAACTACTGGAGAAAAAATAGTTAAGATAGTAAATGCGTATGATTTGTTTAATAAATTCGTAAAAAATAACTGGGATTATGCAGAGCCAGGTATATTGTTCTGGGATAAAATAAGAACCTATAATTTTATGAGTGAAGATAAGGACTTTTGCTTTTCAGGAGTAAATCCTTGTGCGGAAGAGCCACTTCCAAGTGGAGGAAGTTGTCTGCTTGGTTCAATAAACTTGTCAGAGTTTGTAATACAACCATTTGGGGAACATGCTACATTTGATATTAATAAATTAAAATCTTGTGTTAGAGAAGCTGTAGTAGCTTTAAATGATGTCTTAGATGAGGGATTAAACCTACATCCATTACAGGAGCAAAGAGATAGTGTACATAAATATAGACAAATAGGTTTAGGTGTAATGGGTATAGCTGATATGCTTATAAAGATGGGAATAAGATATGGCTCTGATGAATCTTTAGAATTATGTGATTTAATTGGTAAAACTATGTTAAATGAAGCTGTAAAGCAATCATCACTAATTGCTAAAGAATATGGGACATTTAGCGAGTACAAATATGAAAATATTTCTAAATCTAAGTTTTTTATAGACAACTTAAATGAAGATACCAAGGAAATTGTTAAAAAGTATGGGCTTAGAAATTCGCAACTTTTAACTATACCTCCTACAGGTTCTATATCTACAATGATAGGTATTAGTGGTGGAATAGAACCTATATTTAATCTTTCATATATAAGAAAAACTGAAAGCTTACATGATGAAGATGTTTATTATAAAGTATATACTCCAATTGTTAAAGAGTATATGGATAAAAAAGGGATTACAGATGAAGAATGTTTACCAGATTTTTTTGTTACTGCTATGAATATAGGATATGAAGAAAGGATAAACATGCAAAAAGTGTGGCAAAAGTATATTGATGCTTCTATATCATCTACAATAAATATACCTTTTGAAACTACAGTTGAAGATGTTTTCAATATATATATTAAGGCATGGGAGGCTGGTCTTAAAGGGGTGACAATATTTAGAGATGGATGCAAAAGGAGTGGAATTTTAATAAATGAAAAAAAGGAAGAAAATAATAAAGAAAATAATAAAAAAGAAGATAATAAAAAAGAAGATAATAAAAAAGAATATTATAAAAATAATAAAAAAGAAAAAAATAATAAAGATGAAAAAGCCAAAGAAATAATAAATAAAAATTTTGAAGAAGATGAAAAATTTGTGTGCCCTGAATGTGGAAGTGAAGGAATTGCACATACAGGCGGATGCAGTATATGTTTAAAATGTGGATATAGTGGATGCAATTAAACTCTGAATTAACAAAATTTTTAACTTATATTTTTACAAATGAAAGATGAGGGAAGAGTATGCAAGATAAAAGCGTGAGGGAGATTAAAGAAATAATAGAAACTTTAGAAGTAGAGCAGTATATGAAATATATAGAACTATTAAGAGTAGATGAAAGAAAATCTGTACAAAGTTTAGCTATAAAATTAGCAAAAAAATTGGATAGTATTAGAAAAGAAGAAGAACGATTAGAAACTATAAATATGTTTGAAAATGAAGGTTATAATAAAGGCTATTTATATATTGGAGGGATTGATGAAGCAGGAAGAGGACCACTTGCTGGACCTGTTGTAGCTTCTGTTGTAGTGTTTAAAAAAGATACAAAAATAGAAGGTGTAAATGACTCTAAAAAACTAAGTGAAGCAAAGAGAGATGAACTTTTTGAAGTAATAAAAAATGAAGCATTAGATTATGGAATAGGAATAGTAAATAATGAAGAAATAGATGAATTTAATATATTAAATGCTACATATATGGCTATGAAAAAGGCTATAAATTGTTTAAAAAAAGCACCAGATTTTTTACTGGTTGATGCAGCAACAATACCAGGAATTGATATAGCTCAAAATCCAATTGTAAAAGGAGATTCAAAATCTATATCAATAGCAGCAGCAAGTATATTGGCTAAAGTTACTAGAGATAGTATAATGTATCAATATGATAGAGTATACCCAGAATATGGGTTTAAATCTCATAAGGGATATGGAACTAAAGAACACTATGAAGCTATTGAAAAGTATGGGATAACTCCTATACATAGAAAAAGTTTTTTAAAAAATATATTGTAAATATAATATAATGTATATGATATAAATCACTATAATTAATGGGGGATTAAAGATGGAATATAATGAATTATTAAAAAGTGCTAGAGAAAATTTAAATGGAAGTTGTAAAGTTTGTAAAGTTTGTAATGGGGTTGCTTGTGCAGGTGAAGTGCCTGGTATGGGAGGTAAAGGAAGTGGTTCTTCTTTTATAGAAAATAGTAAGAGTTTAGAAAAAGTAAAAGTAAATATGAGAGTAATACATGATGTATCAAACCCTGATACATCTATAGAGATGTTTGGGAAAAAAATGAGTGCACCTATATTTGCAGCTCCAGTAACAGGAACTACTTTAAATATGGGTGGAAAAATTAATGAAAGAGATTACATAGAGCCAGTAGTTGAAGGCTGTGCTAATAGTGGCATTTATGCAATGGTTGGAGATACAGCAGTAGATGCTTTTTTAATGGAAAATTTAGATGTAGTTAAAAAATATAATGGAGCTGGAATTGTATTTATAAAACCTTGGGATAATGAAAATATTATAAAAAAGATAAGATTAGCCGAAGAAGCTGGTGCATTTGCAGTTGGAGTTGATATAGATGCTTGTGGTCTAGTAACTTTATCACTACATGGAAAGCCAGTACTTCCTAAAAATGTTGAACAAATAAAAGAGTTAGTGAAATCTACCAAACTACCATTTATATTGAAAGGAATAATGACTGTTGAAGATGCCTTAATAGCAGTTGAAGCAGGGGTAGATGCAATAGTTGTATCAAACCATGGAGGAAGAGTACTTGATTGTACACCAGGAACATGTGAAGTTCTACCAAAAATTGCTGATGCTGTTAAAGGTAAAGTTACAATACTTGCAGATGGTGGAGTGAGAACAGGCTTAGATGTATTAAAAATGATAGGTCTAGGAGCAGATGCAGTGTTAATAGGAAGACCTTTTGTGACTGCTTCATTTGGTGGAGCAACTGATGGTGTAGAAACTTATGTAAATAAACTTCAATCAGAATTAAGTGGTTCTATGATATTAACTGGATGTCAAACCATAAAAGATATTGATGGAAAAGTTATATACAAATAAAATTTTATACAAAAAAGAGGAAAAATCGTTTTAATGTAGAATAATTGTACAAAGGGGGAATTTATATGAGTAGAAAAGCTTATGAAGAAGCCTTAGTAGAATTAGAAAAATTTATTGATGAAAGAAAAGAAATAATTAAAAGTGCGGAGGACTGTATTGATAAGTACATAGTTGACAGAACGCTACCTTTTGATTACAAAGATAAATGTGTGGAATGGCAACAAGAGTTACTTGATATTGCAGAGGCACAAATTTTAGAAGCAAATGAATTAAGTGTATTATTACAAGAGAAAAAAGAACTTGAAGAAGATTAAGTTTTATTAACTAGAAGGGGCTATCTCAAAATATAGATTGTACTGAGACCCAAAAGTTAGACTTTATACAGGAATGAAATTTTCATTCCTGTTTTTTTAGCTTTATGTAACTTTAGATTCATATTCAAATCTATATTTAACAGGGCTACGCCAATTTAATTTTTCTTTAATTCTTTTGTTATTATAATAATAAATATATTCTGTTATAGCTTTCTCTAATTCGTTGAAACTTTTATATGTTTTTCTATAATACATTTCTTGCTTCATTATACCAAAGAAATTTTCCATAGGAGAATTATCAAGGCATGTACCCTTACGAGACATACTTTGAAATATTTTATTTTTCTTAAGTGTTTTGTTATACTTATTCATTTGATATGCCCAACCTTGGTCTGAGTGAAAAGTTCTTCTATAAGGGCAATCTTTTGTAATATTGATGGCTTCATTTAAAGCATCACTTATTGATTTAAAGTTAGGTCTATCTGAGATACTGAATGATAAAACTTCTCCATTAAACATATCTAAAAATGGATCAAGATATGCTTTTTTTATAACTAATTTTCCATTTTTATCAGTAGTATATATTTTAAATTCTGATGTATCAGTTGTTATTTTCTGATGTGGAATTGATGTTTTAAATCTTCTATTTATTTTATTATTTTTTACCTTTCCAATTGTACCTTTATAGGAATTATATTTACGTGATTTACGAGAA
>NZ_JAGWCX010000014.1:0-67865 GCF_020657775.1 Clostridioides sp. ZZV14-6345
TAATTTTTCTTGATCTACACTCATCTCTATACCATCCCTTCATTTATCTACAAACATTTGTTCTCCTGTTATATATTAATTATATAACATAAATCAAACCTAGTCAATTTAAAAACGCTACTAATGATTATATTTTTATTCATTACATTTTATTTATAAACCATTATTAATAATTATATACACAAAAGAAAATATTCTTAAAATGAAAAGAGGTATACTATAATAGTATACCCTTTTTTATATTTTTAAAATTTCAAGTTGTTATTTTTTATTTATTAATCATTAATTTTTATTTATTAAAGCATAACTATTTACTTAGAAGACATAAAAAGCTCTTTATTTTTATATAAGTATTCCCACCCAGAATATAAAGTAAGTAGTGTAGCTATAAGAATAAGAATTCCACCTATGTTTAATATTAATCCATTTTCAAACTGAGCACCTAACAATAAAAACACTATCGATACCATTTGAGTTATCGTTTTAAGTTTTCCACTGTTGCCAGCTGCAATTACTTTCCCATCTGCCGCTGCTATAGCTCTTAATATGCTAACTGTAAGCTCTCTAGCTACAATTATAATTACCATCCAACTACTTATAAGATGGTCTTCTATCATACATGTAAGTGCTGAAATAACCAATAGCTTATCTGCTAATGGGTCCATAAACTTTCCAAAGTCAGTAACTAAGTTGTATTTTCTAGCTATTTTTCCATCTAAAGCATCCGTAATTGAAGCTATTATAAAAATAATACAAGCTATTAAAAACTTATTTGGTACATTGAGTAACATAATTAAAACAAATACTGGTATTAAAAATATTCTAAACAAAGTTAATTTGTTAGGCAAGTTCATATAAAACATCTCCCATTAAATCGTATTCCATTGCATTATTTATTTGAACACTTACAAATTCTCCTACTTCAAGATTGTCTACGCTTTTCACATATACTATACTGTCAATTTCTTCTGCATCGCCTTGTGTTCTTCCCGTATACACATTATCTTCTATCTGCTCTTCTATTAGCACCTCATATGTTTTTCCTATTTTTTTATCATTGAGCTCTTCAGATATTTTTTGTTGAATCATCATTAAAGTATCTCTTCTCTGTATTTTTACTTCTTCATCTATATGATTTGGCAATCTATCTGCTGGTGTATCTTCTTCTCTTGAATATGCAAATGCACCAAGTCTATCAAACTTAACTTCTTTAACAAAGTCCACAAGTTGTCTAAAATCATCTTCTGTTTCACCTGGAAATCCCACTATTATCGTAGTTCTAAGTATTGCATCTGGTATATTGCTTCTTATAAGATTAATTTTATCTAAGATATCTTCTTTAGTAGTTTTTCTATTCATTAATTTTAAAATATTGTTACTTGCATGTTGTATTGGCATATCAAAGTAACTACATATATTATCATATTTCTTTATAACTTGTACCAATTCTTCTGTTATAGATTCTGGATATGAATACATAACTCTTATCCACTTAAATCCATCTATCTTTGCAAGTTCTTCTAAAAGCTCTGATAGCCTTTCTTTTCCATATAAATCAAAACCATACTTTGTAGTATCTTGTGCTATAACTACAAGTTCTCTTACTCCAGATTCAGCTAATTTATTAGCCTCTTTAATTATATCTTCAAATTTTCTACTTCTATATTTACCTCTTAATTTTGGTATTATACAGTAAGTACAATTATTAGAGCATCCTTCTCCAATTTTTAAATATGCCATATAGCTAGGTGTAGATACATATCTCGGTAAATCTTCATTGAATACAAATTCTATATCATCAAGACTTACAATTTGATGTTTTTCACTTAGCTCTTTTAGTATTTCATCTATATTTTGATAACTTCCTGTACCTACTATAGCATCTATTTCAGGAATTTCAGCTTTTAATTCTTCAGAATATCTTTGTGCTAGACACCCTGTTACTATCAACAATTTTAAGTTGCCAGTTTGTTTTAATTCTGCAAAGTCTATTATTGTATCAATAGATTCTTGTTTAGCTGACTCTATAAAACCACATGTATTTACTATAATTACATCAGCTTCTTCAAAATCTCCAATTAATTTATAGCCTTTTTTATTTAAAATTCCCATCATTATTTCTGCATCCACTAAATTTTTTGAGCATCCTAATGATTCTAATGCTATCTTTAACATTTCCTATCTCCTTCCAATATGCTCTCATATAAATCTATAACATCTTCCAAAGCCTTTTGTGTATCATTAAAATTTATAATCTTATTGTACTTATATTTCTCCACTGAATGCATATACAATGGGTCATAGTATTCTAAAAGATACCTTCTTACAAGTTCTTTATATTTACCTAATTCTAATAAATCAATATAATCATCTACTACTTTATGACCCAATCTTTTTCTAAATTTATTTATACATTCTTTTAAGACCAATATATTATCTTCATCTTTATCATAAATGTAATCTCTACAAAGTCTATTAACTCTATTTTCAATATCACAATTTAACAATATGTGATAACCTTCTCGTGTCATTGCCTCAAAAATCTCATTTGGAACTATAACACTTCCAACTCGTTTACTTTCACTCTCAACAAATATATAATTCTCTTTTGAGAAAAATATACTTTCAAATAATTTCGTTTCAAAGTTCTTTTGAGATGGTGGTTTTTTATCAAATGTTATAAAACCAAAAGTAGAACCACTGTTTCTAGCTATCCCCTCTAAATCCAATACATCTATTCCTTTTCTTTCTAATAAATGTAGTAAATCAGTCTTTCCTGTTCCAGTCAATCCATGAACAGATACAAAGTTTTTTGTATCCATTATATTCCTTAAATACTCTAAAACAAAATTTCTATAAGCCTTATATCCACCTTCAAGTTGATATACATTTACACCTAATGATGATAATAAATTTACTATACTTCCACTTCTCATCCCACCTCTTGCACAATATATGACAATATTATCATAATTTGCTGAAAGCTCTGCTGCTTCTAAATATATATCTTTTAATTTATACGATACATAGTCAAAACCCTTTTGTATTGCCTCATGTTTTCCCTGCATTTTATAAATTGTTCCAACTTCATTATGCTCATTATTTTTAAAAAGAGGCATATTGATTGAATTCAATATATGGTCCTCTTCATATTCCCCTTCTGTTCTTACATCTACGAATATTACTTTATCTAGCTTAAGTGCTTTTTCTATTTTTATAACTGACAATTCTATTCACCTTCTAAATTCTGCAAATCCTGTTTGCTTATTAATACCTTTCTTGGTTTACTTCCCTCACTTGCTCCAATTATGCCTCTTTCTTCCATAGAGTCTATAAGTCTAGCTGCTCTATTGAATCCTATTTTAAATCTTCTCTGTAACATAGAGGCAGATGCTTGACCACTCTCCACAACAAATTCTATTGCTTCACTCAAGAATTCATCCTCATCGCTACTCTTTGAAGTATTAACCTTAGATATAGTTTCAATTATGTCTTCTTCATATTTTATTCCATCTTTAACCTGACTTTTTACGAAATCAATTACTTTTTCCGATTCGCTCTCTGATATGAATGCACCTTGAAGTCTAACTGGCTTTGCTGCACCAAGTGGGTAGAATAACATATCTCCTTTACCTAGAAGCTTCTCTGCGCCACCCATATCAAGGATTGTTCTTGAATCTGTTTGAGATGATACAGCAAATGCTATTCTAGATGGTATATTGGCCTTTATGACCCCTGTTATAACGTCAACAGATGGTCTTTGAGTTGCTACAATTAAGTGCATTCCAGCAGCTCTTGCCATTTGAGCTAGTCTACAAATATAGTCTTCCACATCATTTGCACTTGCCATCATTAAGTCTGCTAACTCATCTATTATTATTACTATTTTAGGTAATTTTTCTTCTGCTTTCTCATTATAACTTGTTACATCTTTTACTTGAGCATCTGCAAATAGCTTATATCTTCTATTCATCTCTGTAACTGCCCAATTTAAAGCATTTGCAGCTTTTTTAGGGTCAGTAACTACTGGTATTAATAAATGTGGTATTCCATTATAATTTGCAAGTTCAACTACTTTTGGGTCTATTAATAATAATTTTACTTCATCAGGGTTTGCCTTATATAATATACTACTTATCAAAGTATTTACGCACACACTCTTTCCTGAACCTGTAGAACCAGCTATAAGTAAGTGTGGCATCTTACCTATATCTCCAATTATAATTTTACCTGCTACATCTTTTCCAAGTCCCATTGCAAGAGGAGAATTAAAATTATTAAATTCATCACTTTCTAGAACTTCTCTTACTCCAACCATTTGAGCCTCTTCATTTGGAACTTCTATTCCAATTGCACTTTTCCCAGGAATTGGTGCTTCAATTCTTATACTTTTAGCTGCTAGACTTAAAGCTATGTCATCAGTTAAATTTACAATTTTACTTACTTTTACTCCTGGACTTGGTTGTATCTCATATCTTGTTATAGTAGGTCCAACTGTAACTTGATTAATTTTTGCTTCCACTCCAAAATCTGATAGTGTCTTTTCTAAAAGAGAAGCATTTTTTAATACTTTCTTTTTACCATTTTCATCAGACTTCTTATTTACTTTGTTTAAAAGCTCAATGCTAGGCTTTTTATAGTTTGAATAATCTTCATTAACTGGCTCTGCTATAATACTCATAGGTTGAGTTTTTTCTATATTGTAATTAGATTTACTTATATCAACTTTTTTTTCTGGTTTAGTATCTACAACTGGACTTTCATTTGTAGCTTTTTGTAATTCTTTTAAAACATCTAGCTCTGGCATACTTTGAGTTCCTTCTAATATTTCTAAGTATTCATCTTCTGCCTTATTAAATCCAACTATTTTAATAGTCTTATCATCAACACCATCACCATTTTCCTCTTCAAAATATTCATCTTCTTCATCTTCATTATTACTACCTTTTGATATCAATCCTTTAAAGAATCCTGTTTTTTTGTTTATAGTAGTGTCATCTACTTCATCAGTCATCATATCTATTGCAGATTTCTTCATATTTGCAATTTTATCTTTAAATGTTAAATTACTATCTTTTGATGCTTTAGGTTTTGATTTTGCATTTGATATCAAATCTTTTATAGAAATATTAAATATAAACATTATAGAAAGTATAAGGGCAAAGATACTTATTAACCATCCACCTGCTATTCCAAATATTTTACTCATGTAATACGCAATAGTTGTTGCTATCAAACCACTACCTTGTCCACTTACACCCAATTTCATAACATCATCAAACATATTACCTTTTAGTGGGCTATCTACAGGAATAGTTCCTGCATTTAATAATCCATAAAATACAAAGATAAATAAAATAATTATGTAGTATAGTTTAGTTTTTCTTAGCCTATATATATATTCATTTCCATCAAAAAAACCTAGAAGTCCTGTTATAATTACTATAAATGGTATTGCTATAGAAAGCCCTCCAAATAGTCCTTTAAAAAGATTTTGCATTAACACAGGTACCCATCCCATAGAATTAGAGTTTAAACTATATAATAAAAATACACCTACAAATATTGTTATTAAATTATGATATTCTGCATTAAAACTTAAGGTATTCACCTTCTTTTTTTTCTTCTTTTTCGTGGCCATTAATATCACTCCTTATTTTTAGCAAGTTTTACCCCTTCACAGCAAAAAGTGCTAATGCCTTAACACTAACACTCCTACTTTATTACATCATTATATCATAAATTTTATTATTTAAACAAATTTTAATCATTATTTTTTTCGTCCTCAGATTCTTTTATAAGTTCTTTTAATTTTTTAAGAGCTTCCTTTAGTCCTCCGACTTCATCTATAAGACCATAATCTACAGCTTCTTTTCCTATTAATACACTACCAACATCACTTACAAGCTCGTCTTTTTCATGCATAAGTTTCTCAAGTACATCTTTTTTGATATTTGATGTTCTTGTTATAAATTGAATTATTCTATCTTGCATCTTTTTAAAATATTCAAAGGTCTCATTTATACCAATCACAAGACCAGTAGTTCTCACAGGATGTATAATCATGGTTGCTGTTGGTGCTATGAATGAGTAATCTCCTGCTGTAGCAAGAGGAACTCCTATACTATGGCTTCCTCCTAGAACAAGAGTAACTACTTTCTTAGATGTACTGTTTAAAAGTTCTGCAATAGCTAGACCTGCTTCAATATCTCCTCCAACAGTGTTTAAAACAACCAGTACTCCTTTAACATCATTACTTTCCTCAATTGAATATAACATTGGAATTATATGCTCATACTTTGTAGCTTTTTTTTGAGGATTTCCTATAAAATGTCCCTCAATTTCTCCAATTATAGTTATACATTGAATATCTTTAGGAGGTTGAGGTGGCATTTCATTAGTACCAAATTGCTTTATACATTCTCTTTCTTCACAACTAGATTCTTCATTACAATTCTCTTTATCAAATCTTTCATTATCTTCTCTGTAATCTTTCATAAACAAACTCCTATCAAAATTATATTTAACTTAGTTTTACCAAATAAATCAAATATATTAAGATATATATGAAATTATCAAATTTGAATAAAAATAATTGTATTATAGTGCTTATTTTACATAAAATTGTTGATGTATAGCATGTACTGCTGTATTCATATCTTCTTCACTAACTAAACAAGATATAGTCATATTTGAATCTGATGTTTGTAAAAGAGATACTCCTTCTTTTGATAAGCCTCTAACTACCTTTGACATGATACCAGACATTTCATCAGCAATTCTTGAACATATCAGTGTTACCTTAGCACAATCTCTATTTACTTCATAATCCAATTCAAATTTATCTAGTATTTCTTTTAATACTTTTATATCAGAATCTTCTACAACAAACGCTTTTTCTGATATGAAGAAATTTATCATATCTATAGTTATAAGTTTATTTTCTATTTCATTTAATACTTCTGTAAATACTTCCTCTGCTGATTTAATCTTAACTTGAGCCACATTATCTTTATTTGCAACAGCAACTTTAAAGTCTTTTTCTTGCTCATATTCTATATTTTCTTCTAAATGACTACATAAAGAGCCTATTTTTGTACCTTCAAAAGTTGGGTTCGTTGTATTTTTTATGGCTAAAGTTATATTTCCACTTTTAGCTAATTGTACAGCTCTTGGATGTATTACCTTTGCACCTTTGTCAGCCATTTGGAATACTTCCTCATAATCTATAAAACTCAATACTTTAGCGTTTGGTTCTACTCTAGGGTCTGCAGTCATTATACCATCTACATCAGTGTAAATTTCCACTGTTTCACATTCTAAAGCTTTACCAATAGCAACTGCTGATGTATCACTTCCTCCTCTTCCAAGAGTAGTTATTTCTCCATCATCTGTTACACCCTGGAATCCAGCTATAATTACAACTTTACCATCATCTAAAGCTCTTTTTACTTTTTTAGGATTTATATACTTTATTTTGGCATTAGAATATTCATCACTTGTAATTATACCTGCTTGTTGACCAGTAAAGAAAACAGATTCTATACCCTGTGAATTCAATAAATTAGCAAGAATTGTTCCTGATATTATTTCCCCACAAGACATTATTAAGTCAAGTTCTCTTTTACTTGGCTCATCATTTACTGCATTACATAAATTTATAAGTGTATCTGTAGCATATGGAGCTCCTTTTCTACCCATTGCTGAAACTACTAATACTAATTGTAATTCTTCATCATTATTTTTGTATGCTTTTACTATCTTACATACTTCATTCATTTTTTCATATGATTCTACTGATGTCCCACCAAACTTCTGCACTAAAATACTCATTTTTTCCTCCTAAATATATCCCTCATATTCTATAATTATCATGTCATTACCTATTTTTTTTACATTTCTCCATGGTACTTCTAAAAATGACTTATCTTTTCTTCTGGCAAAAAAGCCTTTTTCTTTTGGAATTAAAAGCGCTAATATACCGCCTGTAGTTTCATCTAGTATAAGGTCACATTCTCCAATGACCCCCAGTCTTTCTCCTGTGACCAAGTTAACTATTTCCTTACCTGCTATTTCAGATAAATTCATATTTTATACCTCCAGAGATTTACTTTTTAAGATACTATTCCAGATGTAGAATCTTTTCTACGTCTCTTCCAACTATACATGTACCAATATTTTCGATATTGAATACCTTGTCAACAACCTTCTTTACTGAATTAATATCAACATTATTTATACATTCAAGTATTTCATCTGTAGTTTTTACGTTTTTACTAAGTAACATAGATTTACCAGTAGACATCATTCTACTGCTAGTACTTTCTAAATCCAATATATAATTGCCCTTTAACTGTTCCTTACTTTCAGATATTTCTTTTTCTGTAAGATAGTTTTTTCTTATATTTTCAATTTCTTTCTTTATTAAATTATACACATCTTGTAAATTTTCTGTACTCATACTTGCAAATATACCTAATTCACCACATTTTCTATATAATGTCTGTGATGAGTATATTGAATATACTAAACCTTTTTCCTCCCTTATTTTCTGAAAAAGCCTTGAGCTTATACTTCCACCGAAAATATTATTTACCACTGCCATTGAGTAGACTTCTTCATCATTTTCAAAAGGAATACCTTTTAGACACATAGCTAGGTTTACTTGTTCAATATCTTTATTTTTTGATATAAAGCAAGGATTAAACTTAGCCTCGTTTATGTCTACACTCAAATTTTTCTTTTCCCAGTGTCCAAATTTTGATTTAATTTTTTCTACCATATCATCAAATTTAAAGTTTCCAGCTATAGAAATAACAGCGTTATTTGGAATATAATACTTGTTTAAGTATTCTAACATAGATTCCCTAGTTATACTGTATAGAGATTCTTTTGTCCCAATTATATTCATTCCTAATCCATCATTAGCATATATATTTTCTACCAATAAATCATAAGATAAGTCATCTGGAGAGTCTTCATACATCTTAAGTTCTTCCAATATTATAAGTCTTTCCTTATCTATATCATTTTTATCAAATTTAGAATTTAGTATCATATCGCTTAATACATCAATTCCTATATCTATATGCTCATCTATTAGTTTTACATAATAACATGTACATTCCTTACTTGTAAATGCATTTATTTGCCCACCTAAATTGTCTATTGAGCTAGCAATCTCTTTTGATGTTTTGTTTTTGGTTCCTTTAAACATCATATGCTCTATAAAATGAGAAGTTCCACTCACCTGTGCTTCTTCTATCCTAGAACCTGCATTTATCCAAATACCTAATGTTATTGACTTTAGATATGGTATTTCTTCACCAATTATTGTAAGCCCATTTTCCAGTATTTTTGTCTTATACATTACATTCTCCTAACAATTTATTCTTTGTTTCATATTGGATTATTGAAAACACTATGTTTTAATTATATTTATTTTTATATGTATTACATTATAAGTCAGTCCTTTAATTAATTCAACTACAACTTATACAATCTTAATCAAATATTTATACTTTGTCTACTTAAATACATCACTAAGTTTTCCTGGTTTTAGTCCCTTTTCCTTTACAATTGCTATAATATCATCTATACATTTTGTAGTTGCACTTGTTGGATGCATTAAAATTATACTACTATCTTTAATATCTTTTTTCTTCATTCTATCAATGATTACTTCTGGCTGGTCTTTGTATTTCCAGTCTATAGTATCGGCATCCCATTTGATAGAAGTATATCCTAATGCTTTAGCGGCTTTTACTGTTTCTGGACCAAAAGAACCTGCTGGTGCTTGAAAAAATTTAGTTTTTTCACCTATAATTTCTTCAATTATTTTTTTAGATGTCTCTATTTGTTCATAGTTATCTTCATATGATAGTGTTGAGTAATCTAAATGTTTGTATCCATGATTACCTATTTCATGTCCTTGTTTTTTTATCTTTAATAATTCGTCCTTATTCTTTTCTGCCCATTTACCAGTTACATTAAATGTAATCTTTACATTTTCTTTTTTAAGTGTTTCTAAAATGGATTCTACGTACTCTGTTTCCCATCCAAGGTCTATGTTACAAGTTAACGCAACGTATCCACTTTTATCCTTAGTACCTCTTTCATATGGCAAATCTACACCATTAAATAAATTAAATACTGGCTTATTATTAAATAACTTTAATACCATTACCCCTCCTGATAATCCTAATAATATTACTAAAATTAGTACTACGATTTTTTTAAGCTTACTCTTATTAAGTACCATCATTATCATTAAAACTCCCCCTAATTATGTACAAATTGTTTCTTATTTAATACTATTAAAAATAAGCTCTGTTTATGCACTAAATATAACTTAAATGATTCTCTGCATATCCAATAAAGCTTTCTATCAATTAAATTTTAAATAGATTCTTTATAAGAATAAAACATCCAAGAAAAATAACTTTAAGTTATCTACTGCTAAGCTTTTAGGGTTATCTACTTTTTTGTATCAAAAAAGCAAAGTCCTAAGGCTTTGCTTTTAATTATATAATAAATTATTTATTTTTATGCTCTGGTTTTGGCAAAAGAGCTTTTCTTGATAAATTAACTCTTCCTTTTTCATCAATTTCTGTAACTTTAACTTCAACTTCATCTCCTATATTCAATACATCTTCAACTTTAGCAACTCTTTCGTGACCTATATGAGATATGTGAAGTAATCCTTCTTTTCCTGGAAGTATCTCAATAAATGCTCCAAAGTTCATTATTCTACTTACTTTACCTTTATAAGTTTTCCCTACTTCTGGTTCAACTACTATGTTATTTATAAGTTCTTGAGCTTTCTTAATCATATCAATCTCAATACCTGATACAAATACTTCTCCAGTTTGTTCAATATCTATCTTAACTCCAGTTTCATCTATTATCTTAGTTATTATCTTTCCACCAGGTCCTATTACATCCTTTATCTTGTCAGGATTTATTTGCATTTTAACAATCTTAGGTGCATATGGTGAAAGTTCTGATTTTGGTTGAGATATAGTTTTTCTCATCTCTCCTAATATATGGATTCTACCTTCCTTAGCTTGTTTTAAAGCACGTTGTAAAATTTCTTTATCTATACCATCTATTTTTATATCCATTTGTATTGCTGTTATACCATATTCTGTACCAGCAACTTTAAAGTCCATATCTCCTAAATGGTCTTCCATACCTTGTATATCTGAAAGCACTGCAACTTTACCATCATGCTTTATAAGTCCCATTGCAATACCTGCAACCATATCTTTTATAGGTACACCTGCATCAAGTAAAGATAATGTTGAACCACATACACTTGCTTGAGATGTAGAACCATTTGAACTTAATACTTCAGAAACTAATCTAATAGCATAAGGGAATTCTT
Organism: Clostridioides sp. ZZV14-6345; assembly: GCF_020657775.1. Classification (NCBI taxonomy): domain Bacteria; kingdom Bacillati; phylum Bacillota; class Clostridia; order Peptostreptococcales; family Peptostreptococcaceae; genus Clostridioides; species Clostridioides sp. ZZV14-6345. The sequence goes on from NZ_JAGWCX010000014.1 coordinate 11,387, forward strand.
CTTGAGATGGTATTACTGGTAATAAAGCTCTTTCTGCTAAAGCACCATGTCCTATTTCTCTTCTTCCTGGTCCTCTTGATGGTCTAGCTTCTCCAACACTATATGCAGGGAAATTATAATGATGCATATATCTCTTGTTTTCTTCTTCATCTAATCCATCTAATTTTTGAACATCTCCTAAAGCACCTAAAGTAGCCACGTTAAGTACTTGAGTTTGCCCTCTAGTAAATATAGCTGAGCCATGAGCTCTAGGTATCATACCAGTTTCACACCATATAGGTCTTATTTCTTCAAGTTTTCTATTATCTGGTCTTACATTTTCATGTACTATAAGCTTTCTTACCTCTTCTTTTATTATATCTTGTAATACTTCTTCTATATCACCAATAAACTCTTCAAAATCTTCTAGAGTCTCTTCAAAGTGAGCTAAAGTTTCTTCTTTAACTCTGTCCATATTTTCCATTCTCTCTAACTTTTCAAAAGTCTGAACTGCTTTTTTCATCTTGTCAGTTGCAAATTCACGAACTAATTGATTTATTTCTTCTCCCGCATGGTATAATTCAACAGCCATTTTTTCTTTTCCAACTTCTGCAACTATACCTTCTATAAACTCCACTACTTTTTTTATTTCTTGATGAGCAAATAAAATAGCATCAAGCATTATATCATCTGGAACTTCATCTGCTCCAGCTTCAACCATCATTATGGCTTCCTTTGTACCCGAAACAACTAGATGCATTGAACTTTTTTCTCTTTGCTCTGCGTTTGGATTTACAACAAATGCGCCATCTACAAGTCCAACACATACTGAACCTGTTGGTCCATTAAATGGTATGTCTGATATAGAAAGGGCTATTGAAGAACCTATCATTGCTACTATATCTGGTGTGCAATCTTGGTCTACTGATAAAACTGTTGCAACTACCTGAACATCATTTCTAAATCCTTTTGGGAATAAAGGTCTTATTGGTCTATCTATCAATCTTGATGTAAGTATAGCTTTTTCTGAAGGCTTCCCTTCTCTCTTTAAAAACCCTCCAGGTATCTTACCTACAGAATATAATTTTTCTTCATAATCCACACTTAATGGGAAAAAGTCTATTCCATCTCTAGGTTTGGCAGACTTCGTTGTATTTACCATTACCATACTATCGCTGTATCTAACTATACAACTACCATTAGCCATTTCACAAATCTTGCCTATTTCTACAGAAAGTTCTCTTCCTGCAAAATCCATTTTAAATATTTTATGTTCAAACATTAATGCTTGTCCTCCTCTTATTAAAAACACGTATATCACTCTATTTACTATATTATCAAAAATACTATAAATTAACAATATAAAATTATCTTCACATATATATGCAAAAACCTTATATTACTACTAATTAGAACAACTTATAGCCAATATATCTGGCCCTGTATGAGAGCAAATAGAAACTCCTCCTCGAGTAAATAATACTCTTCTTGCCTTTATTCTCTTATTTACTTCATCTTTTAATATTTCACAATCATGTAAATTATCCCCACAACCTATTGTGACGATTTTTCCTTCTAAAGTTCCTTCATTCATTTCTAAAATTATATCAACCAATTTACTTGCTATATTCTTTGTTCCTCTAACCTTATTTACCAACTTAGCTTCCCCATTATCAAAGAAAAATATAGGTTTTATATTCAACATATTTCCTATCAAAGCAGTTGCAACTGGGACTCTTCCACTTTGCTTTAAAAAATCAAGTGTATAAGGTGCAAAAAGTAATCTTACACTACTACGAGTATTTTCTAACTCATCTATGATTTCTTCAAATCCCAATCCTTCTTCAAGAAGTTCACATGCCTTTATAACATATTGTCCACTACCAAGAGATAAATTTCTAGTATCAAATATATGTATTTTCTCATTTTCATCTACATCATTTTTAGCTATCATAGCACTTTGAAAGGTTCCTGATGCATTTGATGCTCCTGTTAGACAGATTATATGATACCCCTCTTCTGTAAACTTATCAAATACTTCTTTAAACTCCATATATGTAGCTTGTGAAGTTTTAGGTATTTGCTTAATTTCTTTTACTTTTTTATAAAACTCTTCTTTCTTTATATCTACTCCTTCTATATATTCTTTGTAATTAAAAACAACTGTAAGTGGAACTATTTCTATATAATCTTTTTCCGATATTTCATCTGGAATATCACATAAACTATCACATACTAACTTTATTTTCAAAATAATATCCTCCTTATTCCAACTGATTATACTGTTATAAAATTTCTATATTTATCCTGTCTTTCCTTTTAAATTAATTATGTATTTATATACTATTTTAATATTCTTACCCAATATTATTCATTTTATAATTTTTTATAATATATAAACTACTTTTATTATTAACCATTTTATTTTATAATGAATTAACTATAAAAAAGCAGGTATAGTGTATACCTGCTTTTTTATAAAGAATGAAATTACTTTCTTAATCCTAACTTAGCTATTAATGCTCTATATCCTTCAAGATCTTTTTCTTTTAAGTAAGCTAATAAGTTTCTTCTTCTACCAACCATTTTTAATAATCCTCTTCTTGAATGGTGGTCTTTCTTATGAGTTTTTAAATGTCCATTTAACTCATTTATTCTAGCTGTTAATAAAGCTATTTGTACTTCTGGAGAACCAGTATCTCCTTCAACTCTTCCATATTCTTTTATTATTTCTGATTTGTTTATCATTTAGATTACCTCCGTATTTTTTTAGAAACGCCTATTACTAAGCATTGATTGGAGTATTCAAATGCCGAGTAATGGTTATTTTCCTTAATCATTTTATCATACATTACTTATTTTTGCAAACATAGTTTTCATATACATAATTTGTGTCATGAGACAATTGATTTTTTAAGTCATCTATCGAATTAAACTTTCTCTCATCCCTTATTCTTTCCAAAAATTCAACAATTATATTTTCACCATAAATGCCTCTGTCAAACTCTAAAATATTTGTTTCAATAGATAAAGATTTTCCATTAACTGTTGGGTTGTAACCCACATTTGTAGCACCAAAATAAGTCTCATCTCCAATATGTACAATAGAAGCATAAATACCTCTCTTTGGAACGAGCATATTATTCTTAAGGTCAATATTCGCTGTTGGGAATCCCATAGTTCTTCCAAGGTGTTTAGAATGTATAACACAGCCTTCTAACTTGTAATTACGACCTAAATACTCTTTGACATTAGTCATATCACCTTGGGATACTAAACTTCTAATATAAGTACTACTCACTCTTACATCATTTATTTTGATTGGTCTTATTACTTCTACTTCAAAACCAAATTCATGTTCTAAGCTTTTTAATAGATTAACATTACCTTCTTTTGCTCTTGCAAATGTAAAATCATGTCCAATTACTATCTTTTTAGCTTTTAATTTTTTTACTAGTATCTCATCTACGAAATCCTTTGCAGGTATTTTAGTCATATACTCATCAAATGGTATGATTACAACTGTATCTATTCCCAAATCTTCTAATAATTTTATCTTATCATCATTACTTATAATATTTTTTGTTGAGTTTGGTCTAAAGTAATTTACAGGATGATTTGCAAATGTAAATACAATACTCTGTATATTTTCTTTTTTTGCATATTCAACTGTTTTTTTTATAAGAACTTGATGGCCTTTATGTACACCATCAAAATTTCCTATGGTAATGACACTTTCTTTTATGTTTGCTATTTCTTCTATAGATTTTATAATCACCATAATAAATGTTCCCCGCTAAAATATAATTTACTCTTAACTTATTCACAAACTATTATAGCATAAGTAAAAGAGATAGACTATAGAAGTTATTATAGTACTATCTCTTTTGTTGTTTTTTTAAATACATTAGTTATATGAACATCTTATCACTTTTAACACTTATTGTATTATTATGTTTTGATAACTTTCCTAATCCTAAGAAGTTATCTGTACTATATACTCTTACAAATTCATCATCTTTATCAAAATTATTTTTCAAAAATCTTTTATCTTCTATTGAACCACCATTACTATAATATTTTATAGCGCTAGGATTTAATACAATATAATTAAACGAATCAAGTACATAATCTATATCATATAAGTATTTATCTAAAGTTTTATTTTCATGAAATAATTCTAATTCTTCTAATGTTATTGAATTCTCTAAGTTAAATTTACCAGAAGATGTTCTATTCAAAAATGACATATGTGCTCCACAACCTAAATATTCTCCTATATCATGGCAAATACTTCTAACATAAGTTCCTTTAGAACACTCAACATAAAACATTACTTTGTTACCCTTTATACTGAGTATTTTTATGTCTTTTATATTTACCCTTCTTGTTTTTAAAGTAATTTCAGATTGTCTACCACTTCTTACTAAATCACACATTCTCTTTCCATTTACTTTTAAAGCTGAATAAATTGGAGGAAGTTGATTTATTTCTCCTCTTTGTGTATCAAAAGCTCTCTCTATCTCTTCATTACTGAATTTAAAATCATCAACCTTTTTTAAAATTTCACCTGAGGCATCATAAGTGTCTGTACTTATTCCTAAAGTAAGCTCACATATATACGATTTATCTTTATTTAAAATAACTTCACATACTTTTGTAGCTTTCCCTATACAGATTGGCAAAACACCTGACGCATCTGGGTCAAGAGTACCTGTATGACCTACTTTCTTTATATTTAAAATCTTTCTCACTCTACTTACAACATCATGAGATGTCATACCTGTAGGTTTCAATATACTTATAATCTTATTCATTTTACTGTCACCTTAAATTGATTTTAACACTGCCTCTAGTACCATTTTTTTTGCATTATCAACACTATCTTTAATAGTACATCCAGCAGCCCTTATATGACCACCACCACCAAATAACTTGGCTATTTCACTTACATCAACATAATTTTTTGACCTAAAACTCACTTTAATTTCATTTTGTTTTTTCTCTTTAAATAAAATTCCAACTTCTATACCTTTTATGTCTCTTGTATATGTTGTTATTCCATCAACATCATTAAAGCCAATATTATTTCTATTCATCATGTCTTGAGTTAAAACTATACTAGATACCTTTGAATCAAATATCTCCAAACCCTTTAGAGCTTCTCCTAATAATTTATAATAATCAGAAGAATTGCTTTGATATATATTTTGTATTATAGTATTTTTTTGTGCACCTAAAACAAGTAAATTTTTTGCCATTTCAAAGCTACTTGCATGTACATTTGAATACGAAAAGTTTCCAGTATCAGTTACAAGACCTGTATATAAACATGTTGCTATATCTTCATTTATAATCTTAATATCTTTTATTTTCTGGAATCTAACCAATAAATTATAAACTAATTCACATGTAGAAGATGCATCAATATCTACATAATTTAAATCACCATATGAATCATTACTAGCATGATGGTCAATACAGATTAATTTTGATGCATTATTTTTGATTTCATCACTCACACATATTCTCATTTTATCTCCACAATCAAGTGCTATTATAGAATACTTATTTATATCAAATTCATTAGATTTATAGATTTTTACACCTTCAACCAAAAATTTTAGATTTAATGGAACTTCATCATCAAGTACATAATATACATTTTTTCCTAATTTTTTTAATGTATAATACATTGAAAGTGTAGAACCAATGTTATCTCCATCTGGACTAATATGAGAGGTAACTATAAAATAGTCACCCTCATAAATATAATTTATAATACTATCCATATTATTCATCATAATTTTTATCCTCATTTTGTTGAGTATTTGTTTTATTAACTCTTTTTATAAGGCTATCCATATACATTCCTTTTTCTATTGAATCATCAATTTTAAAGATTATTTCAGGAATATATCTAAGTTTTATATTTTTTCCTACTTCTCTTCTTATATACCCTCCAGCACTTTTAAGTCCTGTTAGTGTAGATTCTTCATCTCCACCTAAAATACTCACATATACATAAGCATATCTTAAGTCATTTGTAACTTCTACATCAGTTACGCTTACCATAGATGTTATTCTAGGGTCTTTTACTCCATTTATAATCATAGTACTTACTACTTTTCTTATTTCTTCTGCTATTCTTCTTGTTCTATTATATGATGCCATACCATCGACCTTCTTTACTAACTGATTTTCTTTGATACGAATTTATAATTTTCTTTCTACTTCTTTAGTTATATAAGCTTCTACTATGTCACCTTCTTTTATATCATTATAATTTACAAAGCTCATACCACATTCGTATCCAGAATTAACTTCTTTTACATCATCTTTAAATCTCTTAAGTGCTGCAAGTTCACCTTCATGTATTATTATACTATCTCTAACTAATCTTACTTTACAGTTTCTAAATATCTTGCCATTAGTCACGTAACATCCAGCTACTGTTCCAACACCAGATATTTTATATATTTCTCTTATTTCAGCTTTTCCTGTTTCTTCATCAACATATTCAGGGTCTAACATACCAGTCATAGCAGCTTGTATATCTTCTATGGCCTTGTATATTATAGTATATGTTCTTATGTCAACATTTTCTTTTTCTCCTAAAGATTCTGCACCTGGAACTGGTCTTACATTGAATCCTATTATTATTGCATTAGAGGCTGCTGCAAGTAATATGTCTGATTCAGTTACAGCTCCAACACCTCCATGTATTACTTTAACTTGTACTTCTTCATTTGATAATTTTTCTAAAGATTGTTTAACTGCTTGTACTGAACCTTGTACATCTGCTTTTATAACTATATTAAGGTCTTTTATAGAACCTTCGCTCATTTGACTAAACAAAGCATCTAGTGATAATCTTTGAGTTGATTTTAACATTTCATCTCTAACTATTTGCTGTCTTCTTGCTGCTACACTTCTAGCAATTTTATCAGTTGGAACTTCTACAAATTGGTCTCCACCTTGTGGAACTTCTGATAAACCTAATATCTCAACTGCTGTAGATGGACCTGCTGTTTTTACTCTTTTACCTTTTGCATTTATCATTGCTCTAACTTTACCACATGCAACACCTGCAACGATTGGATCACCTACTGTTAAAGTACCACCTTGAACAAGTACTGTTGCAACTGGCCCTCTTCCTTTATCAAGCTCAGCTTCTATAACAGTTCCTACTGCTCTTTTATTTGGATTTGCTCTCAATTCTTCCATTTCAGCAACCAATAATACCATTTCTAAAAGTGTATCTATTCCCTCTTTTTTCTTAGCTGATACTGGAACTGCTATTACTTCTCCGCCCCAATCTTCAACCAATAGTCCTTGGTCTGCTAATTCTTGTTTAACTTTATCTGGATTTGCACCTGGCTTATCTATTTTATTGATAGCAACTATTAAAGGCACACCTGCTGCTTTAGCATGGTTTATAGCTTCCACTGTTTGAGGCATTATACCATCATCTGCTGCAACTACTAGTATTGCTATATCTGTAACTTGTGCTCCTCTTGCTCTCATTGATGTAAAAGCCTCATGTCCTGGAGTATCTAAAAATACTATTTTTTGTCCATTGATTTTAACTTCTGAAGCACCTATATGCTGAGTTATTCCTCCAGCTTCACCTGAAATTACATCAGTTTTTCTTATTGCATCTAGTAAAGATGTCTTACCATGGTCAACATGTCCCATAACTGTAACAACTGGTGGTCTAGGTTTTAAATCCTCTTCTTTATCTTCTTCAATTTCCATTAAAGCTTCTATTTCTAAAGCTTCTGTATCATCACTTTCAGCTACTGTTAATTCAAATCCATAGTCTTTGGCAGCTAAAGCAGCAATCTCAAAACTTATCTCTTGATTTATTGTTGCCATAGTTCCCATTTTCATAAGCTTCATAATTATTTCTGATGGAGATTTATCTAATCTCGTTGCTAATACTTGTACTGTCAACTGTCCATCTATTTCTATAACATTTCCATTTTCTTGAGATGAATCTTCACCTAACATTTCAAGTGCTAATTCTAACTCTTCACCTTCTAATACTGAATCCTTGTCAGTTACATTTATATCTAATTCAGCTAACTTATTTATAAGCTCTTCATTTGATATATTTAATTCTTCTGCTATTTGGTATACTCTTGTTTTTGACACAAGATCACCCCCTATTTTATTTTAAATTTCTATTAATTCAATTATCTTTTTAGAAAAATTTTCATCTTTTATTCCTACAACTGCCCTTGGAGATTTTCCTATTGCAAATCCTATTTCCTCTTTTGTTGAAAAAAATAGATATGGAATATTTCTAAAAGTTGATTTATCTTTAAAAAGTTTTTTAGTATTATTTGACGCATCTTCTGCTATCAAAATCAAACTTACTTTTCCTTTTTTAAGGTCAAGCAAAGTTGAATCATCACCAGACACTATTTTCCCTGCACGAGTTGCGAGTCCTAAGAATGAAAGTACTTTTTCTTTATTATTTTTCATATTCTTCTAACTCCATAAGTAGATTATCATAGACTTCATCAGGAACATCTATCTTAAAAGCTTTATTTAATGCTTTACTTTTTATAGCTTTTTTTAGACATTCAGAGCTTTTACATACATATGCTCCTCTTCCATTTGCTCTTCCTGTTGGGTCTAAAAATATTTTTCCTTCTTTATTTTTAACTATTCTTATGAGCTCTTTTTTAGAGTCTCTATCTTGACACGCTATGCATTTTCTTTGAGGTACTTTTTTTACTTTTTTCAAAATCATCCCTCCTTACTCTTCTTCACTAAAATTATCATCTGAAGTATCTAACTCTTCTTGGTTGACAAATTCAGCTTCAACATCCTCTTCTTCTATTTTTTTGAAATTTTCAAGAGTTAACATTTCTTGTTCTGCTTGAGATTCGCTCTTAATATCTATTTTCCAGTTAGTCAATTTTGCTGCAAGTCTTGCATTTTGTCCTTCCTTGCCTATAGCAAGTGATAGCTGATAATCTGGAACGATTACTAAAGCAGACTTTTCATCTTCATTTATATCTACTCTAACAACTTTTGATGGGCTAAGTGCTGCTGATATAAACTCTGCTGGATTTTCACTGTATTTTATTATATCTATTTTTTCATCACCAAGTTCATCCACTATATTTTTTACTCTAAGTCCTTTTGGTCCAACACAAGCTCCAATTGGGTCTATTTTTTCATCTATAGATCTTACTGCCATTTTAGTTCTTGACCCAGCTTCTCTTGCTACAGATTTTATTTGAACTATTCCTTCATATATTTCAGGAACTTCTTCTTCAAACAATCTCTTTACTAGACCTGGATGACTTCTTGATACAACTATTTGAGGTCCTTTGTTAGTCTTTTTAACTTCAAGTATATAGAATTTTATCTTTTGACCTGCTTTATAATTCTCAAATGGTATTTGCTCACTTTGAGTCATTACACCTTCTATTCTTCCAAGGTTTACATAAACAACATTTTTATTTGCTCTAGCAACCTCTCCTGTAACTATTTCATTTTCTTTTTCTATAAATTCATTATACACTATTTCTCTCTCAGCTTCTCTTATTCTTTGAACAACTACTTGTTTTGCTGTCTGAGCTGCAATTCTTCCAAAGTTTTTAGGAGTAACTTCATGTTCTATAATATCACCTAATTCATAATTAGGATTTATCTCTCTAGCATCCGCTAACTCTATTTCTAAGAAAGTATCATATAAATCTGATTCATCAACAACAACTCTTTGAGAAAATACTTTTATATCTCCCTTGTCTCTATCAAACTCAACTCTAACATTTTGTGCTGAACCAAAGTTTTTCTTGTATGCAGTTAAAAGAGCTTGTTCTATAGTATCTATAAGTATCTCTTTGTCTATACCTCTATCAACTACTAATTCATCTAATGCTTCCATAAATTCATGATTCATTTTTTTATATCCTCCCTATTTAATATACCACTAAAACTTTATTGCTAATCTGACAATAGCAACATCTTTTCTATTAAATTCCATTTCTTTACCATTTACAAGGATTTTTATATTATTATCTTCTGTTAGTCCTACAAGTTCACCTTCAAATTGTTTACATCCATTTAATGGTTTATATAATTTCAAATCTACATCTCTACCTTGGTATCTCACAAAATCTCTGTCTTTTTTTAATGCTCTATCAAGTCCTGGAGAGGATACCTCTAAAAAGTAATTCTCTTTTATAGGGTCTTTTTCATCAAGTATTGGGCTTAATTCTCTACTAACTAATTCACATTCGTTTAAAGATATTCCTTCTTCTTTATCTATGTATACTCTTAAGTAGTATTCTCCTGCTTCTTTTACATATTCAACATCAACCATTTCAAATCCATGTTCATCCGTTATTTTAGTTACAATCTCTTCGATTGTAGCTTCTAAATTTTTTTTCATTAAATTTCCTCCTATTCAATTGTAAATAACCAGTTCCTATAATCTTAAACAAAATACATTTAATAAAACTAAAACTAGTTTTTTAATAATATATTTAAAATAAAAGAGTGAGAACAGCTGTCTCACTCTTAGTTTCTGCAAAGTATACTATTTTCTATACTATGATATCATAAAATTCTTTTATTTGCAACTTTTTAAACTAACTTAAAACAGTGACAATTGATTTTTCTCACTCATATTCTCAAGTGAACCATGATTAGTAAGAGTTTCTATTACCGTTTTTGATATTTTTGTTCTCTTTCTCAAATCTTCCTTTGATATAAATTCACCATTTTTTCTTTCATTTTGGATGTTTATAGCAGCATTTCCTCCAAGACCTTGTATTGCTGCCATTGGTGGAAGTAATGTTTTTTCTCCTACAACTATAAACTCAGTCGCATCTGATTTATATATATCAACTGGTAACAATTTTATTCCTCTAGCATACATTTCAAGAGCAACTTCTAATACAGTTAACATACCTTTTTCTTTTGTAGTTGCATCATTTCCCAGCGACTCAATTTCGTTTATTTTTGATTTTATAGCATCCAATCCCTTAACAATTAAATCTGCATCAAAATCCTCAACTTTTGTAGTAAAATAAGTAGCATAAAATGCCTCTGGATAGTGAACTTTACAATATGCAATTCTAAATGATGTCATAACATAAGCAACTGCATGTGCTTTTGGGAACATATACTTAATCTTTTTACATGAGCCTATATACCATTCTGGAACATTGTTTTTTTTCATTTCTTCAATGTGTTCTGGTTTTAAACCTTTACCTTTTCTTACACTTTCCATTATTGTAAAACTCATTTTTGGAGGTAATCCTTTAAATATTAAATAGTTCATGATGTCATCTCGTGTCGATATAACATCTTTTAATCCAACTATGTCTTCTCTAACTAAGTCTTGTGCATTGTTTACCCAAACATCTGTACCATGAGAAAGACCAGATATACGTACAAGCTCTGCAAATGTAGTAGGCTTGGTGTCAAGTAGCATTTGTCGTACAAACTTAGTTCCAAATTCAGGTACAGCAAGACAACCTATAGGACAATTTATCTCTTCTGGAGTAACTCCTAATGCTTCTGTAGATGTAAATAAAGACATAGTTTCCTTATCATCCAATGTAATTTCTGTTATATTAATTCCAGTAATATCTTCAAGCATTCTTATGATGGTAGGACCGTCGTGTCCAAGTATGTCTAATTTAAGTATTCTACCACTTATTGAGTGATAGTCAAAGTGAGTGGTTATTACACCACAAGAAGTATCATTTGCTGGATATTGAATAGGTGTAAAATCATATACATCTTTATAGTCTGGTATAACCATAACTCCACCGGGATGCTGTCCAGAAGTCCTTTTAACTCCTGTACAACCATTTGAAAGTCTGAGTACTTCTGCATTTGGCACACTTATGTTGTTTTCTTCTACATACTTTCTTGCATATCCAAAAGCTGTTTTTTCTGCTACAGTACCTATAGTACCAGCCCTGTATACATATCCTTCTCCAAACAATTCTTCTGTATATTTATGAATTATTGGTTGATAATTTCCGGAGAAATTTAGGTCTATATCTGGCTCTTTATCACCTTCAAAACCTAGAAATACCTCAAATGGAATATCATGACCATTCTTAGCAAGCTTTCTTCCACATTTTGGGCAATCTTTATCTGGTAAATCAACACCTGAACCCCATTCACCTATTTCATAAAAGAATGAATATTTACAATCTTCATTTTCACATATATAGTGTGCCGGAAGAGGGTTAACTTCTGTTATATCACTCATTGTAGCTGCAAAAGATGAACCAACTGAACCTCTTGACCCAACTAAATATCCATCTGATAGAGATTTTGCAACTAGTTTTTGGGCTATAATATACATAACTGCATATCCATTGCTTATTATTGAATTTAATTCTCTATCCAGTCTTTTTTGAACTATTTCTGGTATTGGGTCTCCATATATTCGTTTGGCTTTTTTGTAACACATTTCTCTTAGTTCTACATCTGAACCCTCTATAATTGGAGGATAAGTGTCATCTGGTATAGGTTTTATATCTTCAACCATATCAGCAATCAAGTTGCTATTTTCAACTACAACTTCATATGCTAATTCTTCACCAAGATAACTAAACTCTTCTAACATTTCATCTGTTGTTCTAAAGTGTAAATAAGTTTCTTCTTCATCTACTTTAAACCCCTGAGAATACTTAAGAACTTTTCTTAACACAGCTTCATGTTTATCTAAAAAGTGAACATCCCCAGTAGCTACTGGAATTTTATTAAATTTTTTAGCTGTATCAATTAGCTTTCTATTCAATTCTCTTAACTCTTCCTCGTCCTTAACTTCTCCCTTATCAATCATAAATCTATTATTATCTATAGGCATTACTTCAATATAATCGTATAAATCTATTATTTTTTTCATTTCCTCATCAGACACATTTTTCTTTACAGCTTGAAAAACCACTCCTGCTTCACATGCCGAACCAATTATTAACCCTTCTTTATATTCATTTAATACACTTCTAAGGATTCTTGGGGCTCTAAAAAAATGATTTACATGTGCATCTGAAATTATTTTATACAGATTTTTTATACCTACAGAATTCTTTGCTATCAAGGTTATATGGTTTGTACTAAGCTTTGTATAATCAATTTTTCCAAGTATATTGTTTACATCACTTAAAGTTTTCGCACCTTTCTCTGTAAGCATTTGTAAAAATTTATTAAATATGAGTGCTGTAGCTTCAGCATCATCTACTGCTCTATGGTGATTTAAAAGAGGGATACCAAGTTCTTTAGCAACAATATTTAATCTATGTCTTTTTAAATTTGGTAACATTACTCTTGCCAACATAAGCGTATCTACTTTTTTATTATTATATAATAAACCTTGTTCTCTGCATTTTTGTGATATAAACCCTGTATCAAACTCTGCATTATGTGCTACTAATACACTATCCCCAACAAATTCCATAAACTTAGGAAGAACTTCTTCAATAGTTGGCTTGTCTTTAATTAACTCGTTAGTTATTCCTGTTAATTCCTGTATCTTATATGAAATATCTTTTTCAGGGTTTATCAATTCGCTAAATCTATCTATAATTTTAAAATCTTCTATTTTTACAGCACCAATCTCAGTTATTTTATCATTTGTATTGGAAAATCCAGTCGTTTCTATATCAAATACAACAAATGTTTGTGAAAGTTCTTTATCATTTGCATCCTCTATAATAAAAGAATCATCTTCAACCAAGTATCCTTCTACTCCATAAAGTATTTTTATGTTGTTTGACTTACCTGCATTCATAGCATCTGGAAAGCCTTGTACAACACCATGGTCTGTTATAGCAATAGCAGGGTGACCCCATTTAGCTGCACGCTCTACAAGATTTTTAACAGAGCAAATAGCATCCATAGAAGACATTTGAGTATGTGCATGTAGTTCTACCCTTTTTTCCTCTGACTTATCCTCTCTCTCTGGTCTACTTTCTTTTCTTATCCCACTAATCATCATACTAATTTCTCTTTGATATGTATCATAAACTATGTCACCTTTTATTTTTAAGTAAGCTCCTTTTTTGACATTTTCAAGTACTCCATCTTTATTTGTATCTGTTAAAAATAGTTTACAGCTTATTGAACTAGTATAATCTGTAATTGATGCTATCATAAGTATTTTCCCATTTTTAAGTTCTTTAGTTTCAACATCAAATATATCCCCAACAACTGCAACTGTTCCAGAAGATGCATTTAATTCAACTATATTTTCAATCATAGCATTTGCATTATCTCCATAGATTAAATTTTCATCTACTTCAGATTTAATGACATAACTTTCTTCTTCACTTTCTTCACACTTACTAACTTTCCCAATTTCTAAAGCTCTAATTTTTTCTTCCATTTCTCTATCATTGATTCTTATAAGTCTCTCTTTATTTACCTTTTCATCCACAGCTTTTTCTATCGTTATATTTAAATCTAATCCTAACTCTTCACTAAGTACAGTTTTGAGTACATAGATTACATTTTTTTTCATTAATCGCTCATAAAATATACCCTTCGGAAGTTTTATTTTTAATTCTTCATCTAAACAAAGAAATTCTACTTGTTTATACCACCCTGCAATAGATGGGCAAAGATATTTTAATATATACAATATATTGTTCCAATATTTTTTTATAACATCTTTGTTGGATTTCCTTTCAAAACCAGTAAACCTTATCTTCATTCTGATATCTTTAAAATAATCGAGTTTATACATCAATTCTTCTTTAAATTTATCTAAAAGCTCATGAGAAACAATGTCTTTAGATGTAAGATAAAAATAAACTATTTTGTCTTCTTTAAAATAAACTACTCTATTTATGTAAACATCTTTAAGTTGCTTTCCAAGACCACTATTATTAATTTCCAACTTATCTAAATATTCCTTAATACTTTCCATTTATATCCTCCTTTCTCAAAATTATCTTTATATATATTATTACCACTTTTTATCTATTTCTATCTAATTACTCACTTATATTTACTTAGAATCATTATTATAACATAAAAATTTTGTTAATATTAAATTTATAATTGGTAAATTATATACAAAAAGACTATAGATAATTTAAACAAAATGAAAACTACCCATAGTCTGTATTTTTTATTTATATATTACTTGTATTGAGGAACCTCAAAAACTAAACTGCTTCCTCCACCATAAAGACCAATTAAATTCTCCATAATTCCAGAAATCCCATTAGCCCAGTTTACGTCAGTTGCATATTGATGCCATGTATAATCATAATTCCACTTCATCTTGTAAATAGTATTTTGATTGTACTTAGAACTATTTATATAGTTTTGAGATATCCACTTTGCAGAACCATCTATTGTAGCTTCTACACTAGTCCATCCATTAGAATATGCTGCTTCTGCTCCTGAAACATTCGCACTTTTATCTATTGCTCCTATCCCAAAAAAATTGTATACTTTAACTGGTTTACTAAGAGGTTCACCCTTATAAGAAGTTAGTGTCTGACCTTGTGCAAGTGTTGACTTGCCATAAGCAGTTTCCCACATAGCATGAGATACTAGATATACGACATCTATATTATACTTCTTAGCAGCATTTATAAATGCTGCTCCTTGGTTTTTAAATACACTAGAAGACAAACCATTAAGATATGAGTTCAGACTTGATTCTGAAATACCACCTCTATAACTGTTAATCTTCAAAAACTGCATCATACCCTTAGTAGTATTTGTAAAGTTTTTAGGATTTAAATAGTATTCTATATCACTTGTACTTGCATTTACAAATGAGCTTGTTCTTTGTGCTGAAAAAGTACTAAATTCAGGACTTGGAGTACTTTTTCTATTACCTGGTGCTACTACATTTCCTCCTGTTGCTGCTTTTTCAACTTGTTTACTTATATGAGATGACAAAGTATAGTTCAAAGATTTATAATCAATTTTAGCGCCACTTATACCTGACATGCCATTTATTTGACCTGATGATGAAGAATCATTACCATTATTATTAGAACTACTATCAGAGTTATTATTTGATGTATCTGCTGAAGTAGTTAGATAATTTCCTACTACAAAGGCTTCTTTATTGTTAAAATTAATCTTAGCCCATCCACTACTTTCTGATAGTACGGTTACCTTACTTCCTTTATAAACCTTTCCCAACTTACTATATGTAGAACCTGGTCCACTTCTTACGTTTAAAGAAGCTGTATTTACAACCTTATCAGCATTTTTTTTGTCATTGCTTTTATTAGAATCATCTGAATTACTTTGGCTTACATCTGATAAGTACATGCTAGATACATATGCGTCTTTTCCATTATACTTTATTTTGGACCATCCATTACTTTCCGATATTACTTCTACTTTACTTCCTTTTGGCAACTTGCCTAACAAACCATAACTTGTATTTGGGCCACTTCTTACATTTAGTGAAGTTGTATTTACTTGTTTAGTCTTTGATTTATTAGTTGAATTTGAAACATCTCCTAAATAAGAACTCGCTACATACCCTAATCTTCCATCATATTTGATTTTAGACCACCCATTACTCTCTGATATTACTTCTACTTTACTTCCTTTTTTTAGTACGGTTATTACTCTGTAACTTGTACCTGCTCCATTTCTCATATTCAAACTATTTGAAATAACTTGTTTTTCTTTATTTGTAGACGTTCTTAAAGAATCACCATTTGACTTTGCTATATATTTTGATGAAGCCCAACCTTCTTGTCCAGATTCGGCTTTTATTTTATACCATCCATTAGAAGAGTCTTTAATCAAAACTTTATCATCTTTTTTAGCAACAAAGGCTATACTACTTTCGGCAGTTGGTTCATTTCTTACATTTAAATAATTTATAGTCACTATACCTATATCTCCATTAGCATGTGCATTTACCACACTTAAGGGTAACATAGCTAATGTTGCTAAAGCTGCTTTTTTCTTCACGTACTTCCCCCGCCCTTCTTATACATTAAAACAATTTTAATATAATTATACGACAACTTGTTATTTTAGTAAATATTGTCTATTTACATTATGTATACATTGTCTTTATATTCACTTTATTTTTTCTTTATTGAACTGATTGAATTGTATATTTATTTGAAATAAATAAATAAAAATCTTTTATTTCTCTTATAATTTTGTCTATCATTAAATTAATATTAATATTGAAAATACTAAATTAATTTTAATGTAGTAGTTTACAAATACTCAGTTCTAATAAAGTAACATAAACACCTCAAGATGTAGTACAATTTATATATAATAATATGGAGGTGTAACTATGGATGCAAATAACTTAAAAGACTTAATAGCCAATCACAATAATATTGTATTTTTTGGTGGCGCAGGTGTTTCAACCGAATCTAATATTCCAGATTTTAGAAGTTCTACTGGACTATTTAGCCAAAAACTCAATAAACAATTTACTGCTGAACAATTAGTTTCACATACTTTTTTTGTTAGATACCCAGAAGAATTTTTTGAATTTTATAAGGATAAATTGATATATCCTAATGCAAAACCCAACAATGCTCACATGGCTTTAGCAAAGCTTGAAGAAATGGGTAAACTTAAAGCTGTCATAACTCAAAATATAGATGGACTTCATCAAATGGCTGGGAGTAAAAATGTCTTAGAACTTCATGGTTCTGTACACAGAAATTATTGTACTGAATGTGGTAAGTTTTTTGACTTAGAATCTATGTTAAATCTAGGTGGTAATATTCCTTACTGTGACAACTGTGGTTCTATAGTAAAACCTGATGTAGTGCTTTATGAAGAAGCCCTTGATAGTGATGTCATTACTAAAACAATTTCTGCTATAAGTAATGCTGATTTACTAATTATAGGTGGTACATCATTAGCTGTATACCCAGCAGCAAGTTTTATAGATTATTACAAAGGCAAGTATATTGCTCTTATCAATAAAGCAAACACAGTTTATGATAAGTCAGCTTCTCTTGTAATAAATAAGCCTATTGGAGAAGTTTTATATGACGCTGTATTAAGACAAATGTAGATTTATTTCACAATTTTTATTATACATATGAGTTTTTATGTTGAATTTAAAGTTTTTTTTTAGTATTATTTTTGTTATGATGTTTTAGTATAAATATGAATAACTTGAAAGGAGCTTTTATGAAACTAAAAACTATATCCTTACCAGAGCTTAATAATTTAGACCCAACACTAGAATCTACATTTATCAAAATGGGTGAAGAACAAGGTGAACTAGCTGAATGTATAGGTAAATTTAGAAATCTAAGTGGAGAAAATAATGACTTAGATGAAGTTGATATTATAAAAAAAACTGCTAAGGAACTAATGGATGTAGCGCAGACATGTGTTACAATGATGTTTAAGTTAGAAGAACAATATGGTATTAATCTTGATGAAATACGAAAAGAACATATAAAAAAATTAGAAAAAAGAGGCTACATAAAAAATATAGATAAGTAAAATTTCTTACTTATCTATTTATCAAAACAAATCTAAAGATGGTATCTCAAAATGACTTTCTAAGTACATATGAAATACCATCTTTCTTATTTATGTGATTTTTAATATTTTTATAAAAAATTAATCTTATCTAAATAAAGTTACTTCTTACCATAAAATTTTTATTTTTAATTATTTTATTCCTTTCTTCTTTCTTCATAAAGTTTGCTATATTCTTCCACAGCTTCATCCCATGCTTCTATATCAGTTATCCCCTTTTCAATTGCTAATAAATGAGCCATCTCAGCCAATTTTGATGCGGACTCTATTATTCCCATTTGCTACATCCTCTCTATTGTCAAATACTTACAAAAACTATTAATTAGTTCTAATATTTGTTATTATTATTCCCAAAAACTCTAGTAAATAAAAAAAAATTATTTTTTGACATGATGAGACTACACTTACAAAATAACATTGCGTTTTATTTATTAAAATTCTTATATAAAATAAAACTCTTATTGAATTTTTTATATATTAAATTGAGAGAGAATGAATATATTTATATAGATACATATCAAATTTATTATAGGAGAGAATGTTATATGTTTAAAATTTTTCTTTTTTCTAGTGAACAATTTGTAAGTCTTTTTATATTTGGATTGTTTCTATACTATTGTCCAAAACTAACCAAAAACATTTTACCTTATAGTTACACAGTTGAAAAGATAATTTGTACACTAATGGTAGTAGTTATGGCCTTAGAACAACTATTAATCATTTCTTCAGGTAATTATAGTACTTTAAACTCTTTACCAATTGGAATTAATTATATCTGCATATATCTATGTATAGCTATACTGGTTTTTAAACAGTATCATCTTTTTAACATATTTTTTTCTTGGAGTTTAGTTTGTTCAGTTGGAGAACTCATTTTTTCTAAAAACTTGGGTTATGAATTTCCTAGCTTAATATACTTTATATTTATCTTCTCTAAGTGCCTGATAATTTATGCAGATATATATATGGTCGATGTTAGAAAATTTAAAGTTAACAGATATGCACTTAGAGATAACTTAGCTATCTGTTTCATTTATTTTTCATTCATTTTTTTACTAAACACATTTACTAACGCACAATATTATTATGGTTTTTTAAGTCATAGCACAACTGCTATTTTTTCATTCATTTTTGTTACTAGTATTATGTACATACCTGCTCTTTTATCTAATAGAGATACTTTTATACTTGAAAAAAAGAAAAAGAGTAAATAATTTATTTAAATTTACAAATAAAGCCACATGAATAATTTTTGTAATCTAAGATTATTCATGTGGCTTTATAAATTATATTTTTTGATTGTTATTTTAGATTTCTGCCAAATAATACAATGTTCTAACAGGTTCTCCTGTAGCTCCCTTTGCTTTGTATCCAATTGCTTTTGATGATGTACTTGTCCCTGCTATATCCATGTGTATCCATGGAGTACTGCCAACAAATTCACCAATAAAAGCTCCTGCCGTTATACATCCAGCATTTTTACCCCCAGTATTTTTAAGGTCTGCTTCTTCTCCTTTTATCATATCTTTAAATTCATCATAAATTGGCATCTTCCACACTCTTTCTCCAGATAAAGTGGCAGCTTTTTCTAATTCACAATAAAAGTCATCATTATTTGTTACTATAGGAGTTGCAACATTACCTAACAATGTTAAAGCAGCACCAGTTAATGTTGCTACATCAACCACCTTTGTCACTTTTTCATTATTTATAATGTAATATATTGCATCAGCTAATGTAAGTCTACCTTCTGCATCTGTATTTAAAACTTCGATAGTTTTCCTTGCCATCGAATTAATTATATCCCCAGGTTTGTATGAACCTCCTGATAAAGCATTCTCACATGCAGCAACTACTGCTATAACATTTTTCTTTAATTTGCTTTGAGATATAGCACACATAGCACCTATAACACTTGCAGCACCAGCCATGTCTGTCTTCATGTCTAGCATAGAAGCATTTGATTTTAAAGAATATCCACCTGTATCATAAGTCAATCCTTTACCTACTAGACCTAATGTATCTGTACTTTCTTTATCTCCAAAATATCTCATCACTATGAATCTTGGTTTATTAATCGAACCTCTTGAAACAGCAAAAAAAGCTTCCATGCCTAATGCCTTTATTTTTTCTTCTTCATAAACCTCAACATTGAACCCAAACTCTGCACCAAGTTTGACTGTTTCTATTGCTAATGTTTTTGGATATATTACGTTTGATGGTTCATTTACTAGATTTCTAGCTATTATAGTTGAATTAGCTAATACTTTAGCCTTTTCGATTTGACACTCAACATTCTTTTCAGTAAATATAGTTATAGTATCAACTTCTTTTTTTTCAAAATCCTTACTTTTTGTCTTATACTTATCAAACTCATAATTTCCAAGTAATATACCTTCTGTAAAAGAGCCTATTTCATCACTATTTAAATCAAGATTCAGTATATTAATATCATTACTCTTGCATACTTTATTTTTTAATATATTTTTTAACTTCTTACATAAATTACCACCTATGATTCTGATTTTTTCTCTATTCAATAACTCTTTCTTACCAAAACCAATAAAACAAACATTTACTAAATTATCATTTTCAATTAATGTTACAGTATCTATATTATTTTCTTTACCATTAAAATTTTTACTTATCATATTTAACTCATCAAATGTCGTAGAAACATCTTCTCCCTCAAATACAGCCACTACTGTTATAGCGTTTTCTAAACTTTTTAATATTTCTTTAGAACATTTTATCTGCATAATAACATCTCCTTTTTAAAATAATTGTTCTATTATATTTTTGGACTCTTCTAAAGAAGCAAATAATTTATCTTTATTATCTATATCTAAGCAATCCATTTTATCACTTATTATAGACACAAACTTTAATATTTCATCATCTAGTATCTTTTCTCCATTTTTAGTTATTCCATAAAAAGTATTTCGTCTATCTCTACTATCTTCTTCCCTATACACATACTCTTGCTCAACCAATTTATTAAGCAGTATACACAAGCTAGAAGTAGATACATGTAAATCTCTACTCAAATTTTTAAGCTCTATTTTATCATGCTTTCTTATTTTTACTAAGGCAAAAAACTGTCTTTCTGTAAGTACCTTATCTTTTTTATATCTTTCATTATTAATAATCTTTATTAAATTATGAAAGTTATTCATACTTTCTAACAACAAAATAGATAACTCTTTATCGCTCATAACATTCACCTCAAAACTAATGATTTATAACTCCTCTTATATCTCAAATGCGTTTATATATCTATAATATAATACTTCTTTTCTTTTTATAATTATACTATATATCAACTTTATTATCTATTTAAATTGTTTTAAACTAAAATCTTATTAGATATAAACGTTTAAATTACACAATAAAGTAGTGGGATTTACACTAATCCCACTACTTTTATTTAGAAATATTTTATCTTATTCTTACATATTATTTTTATCTTGATTTTTATTGCTTTGAGACATATTTTGAATTTTTTCCAATACCCTAGGAGTTATAGATAATATATTATCTACAAGATTAATATTGCTATCTAAACTCATTATTCTAGTCTCTCCACTTTCAACTATTACAAATGCTACTGGTTGTACAGATATAGCCCCTGCACTACCACCAGCAAAATTTGTATCTGCTTTTTCACTTTTTAATTCAATTTCTTTCTCATCATATCCTTTTGAGTATTCTCCTCCCCCTATACCAAATCCAATCGTAACCTTTGATATAGGTACAACCACTGTAGTATCTGTTTTTATAGGGTCTCCTATAATAGTATTTGCATCTATAGAACCTTTAATTGTTTCAAGAGTTGTTTCCATAAGACTCTGTATCGAACCTGTTGCTCTCATTACTATCACCTTCCTTATTTCCTTTATTCTTATTCATAATTTTATTAGTCATTATTATAATGTTAAATAAATCTTTTATTCTTGGCCTTATATGTATCCTTATATTTCCCAAAAAATAATTTTTTGTAAAGTCTGGATTTACATTCAAATACATTTTTTCTGCATTAATTACATTAAATAAATTTCCATACAAAGTAT
The DNA here is from genome assembly GCF_020657775.1 of Clostridioides sp. ZZV14-6345. Lineage (NCBI taxonomy): Bacteria > Bacillati > Bacillota > Clostridia > Peptostreptococcales > Peptostreptococcaceae > Clostridioides > Clostridioides sp. ZZV14-6345. Next base: position 33,937 of record NZ_JAGWCX010000014.1, read on the forward strand.
TTATTAATACATACACAGAAGATGTTAAGCCAATATTTTCAGTTCCAAAATTAATATTTGAATAAAGTTCATGTATTTTTATCTTTTTTAATAATCTATAAACACTTAAAAGGTCATCAGCTAATAATATACTTGAATCTATATTATCCTTCATCCCCTCTTTTTTATCATTATTTTTACTATTTTCAGCTGGATAAAGTTGTCTATTTATATTTATTAAATTAAACATGTATTTTATATTAAGCTTTAAACGAATATCTTTGTTGTTTATATCAGCTATTATTAAGATGTTTATATGAGATATTAAAATCAGCATAACTACACTTATTATAAAAATTACAGCTATTATTAAATATTTAAAATTAAATAATTCATTAAACTCCATGTTTATATTATCATCAAAAAATTACTATTTATACTTAATTATCCATATTTATTTTAATAAAATTATCATTTTTCACTTATACAAAAAAACACAATAACTTAGAGCATTTTAAATCTTTAAAAATTTAAAATTATAGACTAAATTATTGTGGTTTTTATATTTTTATTCATTTGTTGCTACTTCTTGATAATTTTCTATAGGTGGTAACTCTTCAAGACTTTCTATATTTAACAACTTTAAAAATTCATCTGTTGTTTTATAAATTATTGGTTTTCCTATCTTGTTAAGTCTACCAGCTTCTCTTATAAGTTCATTTTCAAATAAAGTTTGTAGTACCTTATCACATTTTACTCCTCTTATATCCTCTATTTCTACCTTTGTTATTGGTTGTTTGTAAGCAATTATAGTAAGAGTTTCTAATGTAGCTTGACTCAAACTTTTCTTTTTCTTTGGTTCAATAATCTTCTTTATATACTCTGCATAGTCTTTATTTGTACACATTTGATACTTATTTTCTAACTTGATTATTTGAATACCTCTATTGTGTTCTCTATACTCCTCAATAAGTAAATTTAACATAATTTCTATTTCTTTTGATGAAAGTTCTTTATTTATTATGTAGTTTAATTCTTTTATACTTATTGGTTCTCCATATGCAAACATAACAGATTCTATAATATACTTTATATCTTCTCTTTTCATTTTAACACTCCGAACTTTTTCTTATTAAAATATCATCAAAAAAGACATCTTGCACTACTACTATTTCTTTTTCTTTTATAAGTTCTAATATAGATAGAAAAGTAGCAATTATTTCATCATTTTCATATGATTTTATAATATTTGTAAAAGTAACTTCAATCTTCTCTTTTATAATATCTCTTATATATAATATTTTTTCTTCTACAGATATGATTTTCTTCCTTACTATTTTATCTAGTTTCTCATCATTAACATTTTCAATCTGTGATGTTTTAACTTTAAATATGTATGGAAGTATATTTTTTATCGCTTCTATTGATATATCATCTAAATATACATTGTCATCAATAATTATTTCTTCTTTATTTCTATAAAATCTCTCATTGACATAAGTTATATTTTCTTTTATATCTTGTGATGCCACCTTAAACTTTCTATATTCTTCTAACTTTTCCATAAGTTCTATTCTTGGGTCTTCCTCTTCATCTTTTTGCTTATAAAGCAGATATTTGGACTTTATCTCTAAAAGTTTTGATGCCATAGTTATAAATTCACTAGTTATCTCTAAATCCATTTTATCTAGCATTTTCAAATAATTTAGATACTGCTTAGTTATATCTATTATAGATATATCCTTTATATCTATTTTATGTTTCGTTATTAAATCATACAGTAAATCCAATGGCCCCTCATAGACTTGTAATTGTATATTATACTTCATATCAATCCCTCTTTAATCTGTTTATTATATTAAACAAATAAATATACTATTTTTAGTAACACTGCATATATTGGTGTTAATATTATTCTATACATACCAGTAAATAAAGCAATTAATAAAATTATATAGCTCATACTTTCAAATTTATACACATATTCATTCCATTTATATGGTACAAATGTAGATATAACACCCCATCCATCAAGTGGAGGTATAGGAAGTAAGTTAAAAACTGCAAATCCAATACTATATAAAAACACATATTCAGCTATTGTATTTATTGCATACATATGCACATATTTATTGATAATTACACAAAGTATAGCAGTCAAAACATTACAAAAAACGCCTGCAAGTGAAACTATCAGATTTCCTATCTTATAGTTTTTAAAGTTATTTGGATTTACTGGTACTGGTTTTGCCCATCCTATTTTAAGAATAAACATAGCCAAAAGACCTATTGGGTCAACATGTCTTACAGGATTTAATGTCATTCTACCATAAGCTTTAGCTGTATCATCTCCCAATAAGTGAGCTGAATAAGCATGGCCAAACTCATGTATTGATATTGCCATAGCTATACCAACTAAACTTGCTACTATTTCTCCTATATTCATACTTAACATTAATTTACATCTCCTAAATCAAATTTTTAATACTATTATAACAATTAAATAACTTATAATCAAAATTATTTTATATTATAATAATTTTAACCTCTAATCATAAAATTAAAATTCACTTTTTATTTTATAACTTTTATTATTATATCATATTCATTGTAAAAATATAATAATTACACCTACTGTAAGTGCAATATTATATTGACAGGAATTGACATCATTGTCCTTTAGTCAATATCATACAAGAAGTACAAAAAAATATGTGTTACACTTTGTATAACATGAAAGGAGGTTAATTAAGTGAAACAAGAAGAGCGCACAGTATGTTTTGATAAGGAATTAAAAATTGAAGCATATAGATTTAAAGGTATAATGCAAAAATTCCCAAACCATTTTCATGAACATTATGTAATTGGTTTTATAGAAAAAGGTCAGAGATATTTGTCTTGTAAAAATAAAGAGTATACCACAGGTACTGGGAATTTGTTACTTTTCAACCCTTTTGATAGTCATACTTGTGAACAGATAGATAATAAAGTACTTGATTACAGATGTATCAATATTAAGCCAGAAATAATGAAAAAAACTGTCTTTGAGATTACAGGTGAAAATTATTTACCAAAGTTTAATCAACCTGTGATATTTCGCAGTGAACTAGTCCCTCTACTACAAGAGCTACATCATATAATCATGGAAGAAGAATTAGATTTTAAAAAAGAAGAACTTTTTTTCTTCCTAATTGAACAATTAATTGAAGAACATACAGAACCAAATTTGCAGCTTAACTTGGAAAAAACAAATATAGAAATTCAATCGGTATGTGATTATCTAGAAAATAATTATGCTGAACATATAGTGCTTGATGAATTAAGCACTATAGCAGGAATGAATAAGTACTCTCTACTTCGTAATTTTACAAAATTAAAAGGTATTACACCATATAGATACCTGGAAAATATACGAGTAAACAAAGCTAAGAAGCTTTTAGAAAAAGGTGTAGAACCTATAGATGCTGCCATACAGACAGGATTTGTAGACCAAAGTCACTTTACAAATTTTTTTAAAAATTTTATTGGCCTTACACCAAAGCAGTATCAAAATATATTTATAAATGATGATTCAAATAACTTTAAATAAGGTAAAAAGGAGAATTAAAAATGGAAACTAAAAATTCAAAATGTGTCATGGTAATAGATGAAAATTTGCCAATGGGAATTATATCAAATACAGCAGCTGTAATGGGAATTACACTAGGAAAACATGCCCCAGAAACTGTTGGTCCAGACGTAGTTGACAAAACAGGTAATAGTCACTTAGGAATTATTGACATCCCTGTACCTATTTTAAAAGGAAACAAAGAAATAATAAAGGATTTACGTAAAAAATTATATACTTTGGAATTTAAAGATTTAACTGTTGTAGATTTTTCAGATGTAGCACAAAGTTGCAATCTTTATGAAGAATTTACACAAAAGATTGCTAGTGTTCCAGAAGATGAGTTACAGTATTTTGGAATAGCAATTTATGGTAATAAAAAGAAAGTAAATAAACTTACTGGTAGTATGCCTTTACTTAGATAGTTGTTAAACAACCCTATATATGATATTAAATCAAATGATATTCTAAGATACATAAACTTTTCTATATTTCTATAAAAATCATAATATTATAAAATACTTGTATATGATAAATAAAAATACCCCTATGGCAAATAATTACATAAGGGTATTTTTTATGTGTATTATAATTATATCTTTGTGTATTATAATTATGTTTCATTTGGTAATTATTTATATCATGTTATCAATTATTCTTTGAAGCATTTGTAGATAGCTTGCCTTATTTATATCTTTAGTATTTACCAATTCCACTTCGCCTATTACTTTTTTATCTTTACATATCTTTATCTTTCCTAAAACAGTTCCCTTTTTAATTGGCATTTTAGGATTTTTTACTATTTCAATTTTCTTTTCAAATTCTTTAGAGCTTCCTTTTTTAATAAGAGCATTTAAATCTTCCTTAGCAACCAATTTAACTTTGTTTTCATCAGCCTTATCCAATGTAAGTGTTGCTATATTATCTCCTTTACTACATAACTTAACACTTTCATAATTAGCAAATCCATAGTTTAAAAGGCTAGATGCATCATTAAATCTTTCTGGAGAAGTCTCTGCTCCCAAAGTTGCTGCAACTAAATGAGTATTACCTCTCTTTGCAGATGCTGATAAACAGTATTTTGCTTCTTGAGTAAACCCAGTTTTAACACCAGTTGCTCCCTGATAGTGTTTTATAAGTTTATTAGTATTTGCAAGACCTACTGTAACTTGTTTTTTCCCTACTACAACCTTATCCATCCATGTAGTTAAGTATTTACTTATCATTTCATGTTTTAACAGTTCTCTAGACATTAGAGCTATATCATGAGCAGATGTATAGTGATTTGCAACTGGAAGTCCATTTGTATTTGCAAAATGAGTGTCATTCATATTTAACTCTTTTGCCTTAGCATTCATTCTATCAACAAATCCTTCAACACTTCCAGCTAAATGTTCAGCCATAGCAACACAAGCATCATTTGCAGAAGCAACAGCTATACCCTTTAATAACGTATCAACCTTTTGTGTTTCTCCTGGCTCTAAGAATATCTGACTACCACCCATACTAGATGCAGTTTCACTTACTTGAACTTCATCATCAAGCTTAATATCGCCTGAATCTAAAGCTTCTACAATAAGTAACATTGTCATTACCTTTGTTACACTGGCAGGAGGAAGCTTTTTATGAGCATCCTTTTCATATAAAATTTGTCCACTACCAACATCCATCAAAATTGCTGATTTTGAAGATATATTTAGTTGGTTGGCATCAGCATTTTCTTTATTATTTGCAAAAGAAAAACTCAAAGGAGTAAATGCAAGTAATATAGCCAAAGCAGTACTAGCTAATTTTTTCATCGATGTCACCTCTTAAAGTTTATTTAAACTTATTTTCTCACATTTAACTTTTTTTATTCTAAATGCCTAGATATACCTTGACCTAAATTTTTTTTCTTCTCAAGTTTTTTAAAGTAACCTTCTAAAACACCTTTATTAGATGCATTTTCTATTATTTCAAAGGCATCTTCATAATTCATTCCATATTCTCCTGCTATTTCCATCTTTGTTTGTTTTAACGCTTTTATAGCATTTTGTCTTGAGATATTATCCATAAAAAACCTCCTATTAGTAAAATTTATATATAAGTAGTTTTTACTAATAAAAGATTGTTATAATTGGTATTTTATGTAATATACATATTTTTAATGTCAAAAATTAAAAAGACCTCTTGTAATTCTTAAGATAGTATCAATTGGATTTTTGATATTATTTTAAAAATTACAAGAGGTCTAATTTTCAATTTTATGATTTTTTATATTACACTTCCATTATTATAGGAAGTATCATTGGATTTCGTTTAGTTTTTTGATATAAATATTCTTTTAAGTTTTCTTTGATATTATTCTTTAAATAAGCCCACTCTTTAATATTTTTCTCTTCACATTCATTTAGAACATTCTTAATTATATCTTTTGCTCCATCCATTAAGTCTTCTGACTCTCTTACATATACAAAGCCTCTAGAAATTATATCTGGACCTGCTAGAACTTTACCCTCATCCTTAGAAATAGTTACTACAACTATCATAAGACCATCTTCTGATAAATGCTTTCTATCTCTTAAAACTATGTTACCTACATCGCCTACTCCTAGTCCATCAACTAATATATTTCCTGTTTGTATACGATTTGCTACTTTAGCAGAGTTTTTATCTAATTCTAAAACATCTCCTGTTTGCATAACAAAAATATTTTCTTTGTCCATACCGAGCTGTTCAGCTATTTCGGCATGTCTTTTTAACATTCTGTATTCACCATGAGCTGGCATAAAAAACTTTGGTCTAACTAATGCATGTATAAGTTTTAATTCTTCTTGACAGGCATGTCCAGAAACATGTATATCAGCTATATCACTGTATACTACTTCTGCTCCTTTTTCAAATAAGAAATTGATTACTCTTGATATTAATTTTTCATTTCCTGGTATTGGATGAGCAGATATTATAACTAAATCGCCACTCTTTATTTCTACTTTTTTGTGCTCTGAAAAAGCCATTCTAGCAAGAGCTGACATAGGTTCACCTTGTGAACCAGTTGTTATTATCACTAATTCACTGTCTTCATATTTACATATATCATTTAAATCTACAAGCATATTATCAGAAATATCTAAATATCCTAATTCTTTTGCAACTCCAACTACATTTACCATTGAGCGACCTGATATAGCAACTTTTCTATTAAACTTCTCAGCAGTATTTATTATTTGTTGTAATCTGTGTATGTTGGATGCAAAGGTAGCAACTATAATTCTTCTACCATTTCCTTTTGCAAATAATTCGTCAAGACCTACTCCAACAGTCTTTTCAGACATAGTAAATCCTGGCTTTTCTGCATTAGTACTATCAGCCAACATTAAAAGAACTCCTTTTTTGCTTAACTCACAGATTCTATGCATATCCATAACATCTCCATCAATAGGAGTTAAATCAATCTTAAAATCTCCTGTATGGTATATTATACCTTGGTCTGTGTGTATTGCAATAGAGTAAGCATCTGGTATACTATGGTTATTTTTCAAAAACTCTACTTCCATGTTATCAAGCTTTATAACTTGTCTTGGACCTATGACATTTAACTTAACGTTATTCATCTTATGTTCTTTAAGTTTTACTTGTATAAGACCTATACTAAGTCTCGCTCCATACACAGGCACATTTATTTTCTTCAATATATATGGAAGAGCCCCTATATGGTCTTCATGTCCATGTGTAATGAATATACCCTTTATTTTATCCCTATTTTTGACTAAATAAGTTATATCTGGTATAACTATATCTACCCCTAACATTTCATCTTCTGGAAAACTAAGTCCAGCATCTATAACAATTATTTCATCTTTATACTCAACAACAGTCATATTTTTCCCAACTTCGTTAAGTCCACCCAAGGCCATTACCTTTATCTTGTTGGTGTTCTTTTTGAACAATTGCATCATCTCCTTCTGTCTATTTAATTTTTTAACACGTTCTACAATCCTAAATAATATCAAATCACGCACTCGCTACCAGTTATTCTTATTGTACCATAATTCGTATCATATTTTAAGCTATATTTAAAATACATTTAACGTATTATTTTGACAAACCTATTTTATTTTGATATCCTCTAAATATTATATGATTTAATATCGGATATTTTAGGAGGATTTATGCGTGGTAAAACTCATTGTGCAATAGGAATCTTAACAGCCATCCAGACATCTTTAATATTTAAAATTCCTATATCTTTAGTTGATATTTTAGTTTCAGCTACTTTTGCTGTACTGCCCGATTTGGATAAATCTAATTCTATGGTCTCAAATTTCATTCTAAAAAACAATATATCCAAATATATATATAGAATTTTTATATATACTATTAATATTATTATTTTCTTTATTTCAATAAATATAAATGATAATTTTTATTTAAGTGCAATAATCACATTTATTGCAATTATAATTATTGAGGCAAAACTAACCCACACATTTCTTAGAAAAGTTTTTCTATCATTAATATTTATACTATTAGCTATATGCTTATACATCATAGAAGTTGAAATATATTTTACAATTTTTTGTCTAATGTTGTCAATTTTTCCCTGGTTAAAGCACAGAAGCTTTTCTCATAGCATATTTGCAACTATAATAATATATTTTTTACTAAAACAGATAGAATTAATCACTAATATTAATAATTTATCTTTTTATGGTACACTTGGTTATGCAAGTCATATGTTTTTAGGAGATTTATTTACAAAACAAGGGATACCAATTTTTTATCCACTAAGCGAAAAGAAAATTTCTTTAGGATTTTTAACTGTTGGTGGACCGTTTAGTAATTTTATAGAAAAATCATTCATTTTTGTACTTATAGGATTAATTATATTTTCAATATTAAAACTATAAACACTTTGAAAACTATATACTCATACTTTAAAGTGGATTCATAATAAAAAATGGAAGAATAGCATAGAATATAAAAGTTCTATACTATTCTTCCATCGACATTAAGCAATAGAAGTTTACTCTTCTGATTCGCTTACTCCATTACACTCGTCACATAGTCCATAAAATTTAACATCATGATCAAGTATTTTAAATTTGTACAATAATTGTATCTCTTTTTCTATATTGTCTAAAAGGTCTTCTTTAGCTTCCATTATCTTTCCACAATTTTTACAAATAAGATGATGATGATTATGACAGTCTTCTTTATGCAGACTAATCTCATATCTTATACACCCATCGTCTAAGTTTAGTTTTGATATTAATCCTATTTCATCCAACAACTGCATTGTTCTATATACAGTAGCTAAACCTATTTCAGGACAGTCAACCCTAACTAAATCATAGATTTCTTCACTACTTAGATGTGAATGGTCATGTTTAAGCAATATTTCAACTATTGCTCTTCTTTGTGGCGTAATCTTAAAACCAGTTTCTTTTAACTTGTCTTTTAACAAATCCATTGTATTTGCCATAACATCACCCTTACTATTTTCAATTGATAATCTTTATTAAATAATATTGTAATTGATAATTCATTTTTTGTCAAGACATTTGAAAAAATTTAATTTATTCTCATAATATAAATATATACCCATAAAAGATATATTATTCACCAAAATCCATAAATTTTTTGATTTTTTTAATAAAAAACAAAAAAACAGATATATACTATAAATGCTTTTTACAATTAATAAGTCTTAATTAAAGCAAATATAATAAATACCTGATTTTTTATATACAAACTTAACTCCCTATCTAGTTAAGACCATTTGATTCATCTTCATCGTAATTTAGGCCCTCTTCTTCCATTATAGCAGTATATACAGCTACAACAGTTTCATATTCCTCATCACTTTCTAAAGGTATTAAGATTTCCCCTTCTTCATCCTCATCAATTCTAAAGATTAAAGCTTCTTCAGCTTCTTCATCATCTAAAGGCATTAATATTGCATATTCTTTTCCTTCTGCTTCTAATGTTAATATTATTTCAAATTGGCTTTCAACACCATTTTCGTCTATTAAATTTATTATATTTTCTTCCATAATGTCATTCACCTCAAATTTATTTTTATTTTTATTATTTATATTATATATCATAAGTATTCAATTTTATAGTTCTTTTATGAATTTATTTTAAAATCTAAATATCCTTGCAAAATTATTACTGCTGCTAACATATCTATAACCTTTTTTCTTTTTTGTCTACTAACATCTGCCTCTAATAAGGACCTCTCTGCTGCTACTGTAGAAAGTCTCTCATCCCAAAACTCTACATCAAGACCTGTTTCTTCTTTTACTAGCTCACAAAACTTGATTACTTTTTCTCCTTGTGGACCTAAAGTTCCATTCATATTTTTTGGTAATCCTGATACAATTTTATTTACTTGCTTTTCTTTTATTATAGCTTTTATTTCTTCAATATCTTTTTTCTTACCTACTCTTTTTATTGTTTTTAGACCTTGCGCAGTTAATCCCATTAAATCACTCACAGCAACTCCAATAGTTTTATCACCAACATCAAGACCCATTATTCTTCCATCTAACATAGTTCCTCCTTTATCTATTTATATTCCATAGATTAAATACATATTATCAATCATAAAAATTGCAATATGATTTTTTATGTAAGCATCCAGTTTACATTAATAATCATATTGCATTTTTTATTTAAATCGTATACTAACAGTAAAAAATTTTTTAGTTATTTTTTTCAAATATTATCATATTTATACTTATTATTATAAGTGGTATAAGTATATATATAGATGCTGTAGATGCAGCAACTATTCCAGAATCATTAACTAAAAGGGTGATTATACAACCAACCATAGATGCAATAAACCCTTTAAATAAGATTGGGAAGTTGTTCATTATCTTCCTAAAGTGTCTAGATGGTTTAAATATAAGTACTGCAATTACTCCAATTCCTACAAGTAAAATATTTACCCATACACTTGTCTGTGCTAGTTGTATATTCATTTGAATTTTTCTTCCAAATGTTTGTAATATCTCTCCTGGTCCATTTAGGAAAATTCTCTGTACAAACATACCTAAATGAGATTCACTACCTGAAACTATATCTAAAGCTGCAAACGCACAAACGACAACGACAGCCGAAATAGCTAATAATATAACTTTCTTAAAATCTAATTTAACATCATATATAAGCATTATAAACAATAAATATGCTACACATTCTGATATAGCTCCACCAACATTTGCACCCATTGAAGGATATGCGCTAGTTATAAGTATTGTTAAAGAAAAAATTACAACATACAATTTAGAAATTTTCTTGTAATGTAATAATACTGCTAAACCAAATACTGCACTTGCTATAGTTACACCCTCATATTCATTTCCTACACCATAGTATCTAGCTCCAATAACAGCATCATAACTCATTATGTTATTTTGCATTAAGTATGTCCCAAATACAGAGTCTATAACTATTACTAAAATAGTAAGTGTAGCAAAAAATCCCATGTGCTTTATATCATTGTCTTTAAATAATTTTCTACCTAATAAGTATAGTATTAATGTAGTCGCAAATATTCCCAAAGATATTGAAAGTGGAGTTTTAAAATTCATCAAAGGAGCTAACATAAATGATAGTGGCATTATTATACCTAATTTTATAAACTCTTTAAGCACTTTGAATACACGCTCTTTATGTGGCATATAATTTCTAAAGAAAATTGCAAACATGGCAATTACCCAAGAAGCAGATATTACGCCTACAAAACCATTTATAATAGTTGACCTTATTGAAGATATAGACACTATCCTTTCATAAAGTGATTTTAGATAGCTAACATTGTCCTCTTTATTTACTAAAGTATAACTTCTACCTACCATCTCTTTATTTTCAAGACCAAATGTGCCTAGTATATCTACTCCAACATCTAAGTTTGCAACAATACCAGCCTTTCTTGTTGTAGCAGATTCCAGTAGACCTTTCCCTTCTCCACTAAATTTTATTATTGGAGAAAGTCTTCTCTTATTTTTATAATCTAAGTCGCTCGGAAATGCACTTGATATATAAACAGTGTCATTTTCTCCAACCATAGAAAATACTTGTTCAAGATATTTATTTATATTTTTTACAATATTTTTCTTCATTGTAGCATAAGTATTATCATTTAGATTCAATCTATACATATCTAATCTATATGTATCTCCAAGCTCTACAAATATGGCATCACTATTTTTATAAGATTTTTTAGTTTCATCTAATAACTTATCGTAGTCTGTAGATATTCCAAATGGCATTTTAGAATCTTTTTTATTAATATCATCAATATTACCTGAATCAATCCTCCCATATTGGTCCATAGCCACTAGGCATAAGTTTCTATTTTTAACTAATTGATTATTTTCAATTATATCGGCATTTCCAATTACAGATGTCTTTAAACCATTTTCTGATAAAGTTTTTCCTAATGACCCTAAATTTGCTCCATACTCTCCATAATCAAGATTTTCGTTTATTGATCTATTAATACTTAAATCATTTATTTTTTTGGCTTTTTGACCTGTTGCGGCTTCAAAAGCTTTAGCAGTATCTTGGTCTACTTTTTGAAAATTGATATAGTCTTCAGTAGTTACATCAGCTCTTGTTCCTGCCCCTATACTTGCATAAGACCTTCTATCATCAGTACCTTGATCCCCTCTTATATTCATGAGAGCTACATAACCTCTCTTTTCTATCTCATTTTTTAAGATTGGAATATTCATCATACTTCCAAGATTGGTCCTATTCATATCAATAAATATGACCTTGCCTTTTTCTTCAGCAAAACCATAGCTAGCAGTTGATACAAAAATCATAATGACTACTGCAAACAATGACATAATCTTTTTTCTCATTTATTTGACCTACTTTCTATTCAGATAGTGCGTGATTACTTCTTCAAGTATCTCATCTCTTTCAAATTTTTTAATTATAGCTCTTGCATTTTTATGACTAGTTATATAGCTAGAATCACCAGAAAGGAGATACCCTATAATTTGATTTATAGGGTTATATCCTTTCTCAACTAGTGCTTTATATACAAAATCAATGGTGTCTCCTACACTCATTTTATCTTCTGGTATTCCTTCAAATTTCATAGTGTAGTCTAAGTCTTTTTCCAAATTAAAAACCTCCTTGAGTGAATGTTATTTAACTTGTGTCTTAATAACCTCACTTGCATAGCTTAAAGCTTGGTCAACCTTAGACACATCATTAGCTCCTGCTTGTGCCATATTAGGTCTTCCTCCACCTTTTCCTCCAGCTATTTTTGCAACTTCTCTAACAATATTACCTGAATGTATTCCCTTATCTAATACATCTTTAGTGGCAGTAACTACAAAGTTAATTTTATCATCTACTACGTTTGCAAGTACTACTACACCAGAACCAAGCTTATCTCTTAGATTATCTGCTGTTTCTCTTAGTGTATCCATATCCATGCCTTCAAATTTATTAGTTATCAAATTAACCCCATTTACTTCAACTTTAGAATCAAAAATAGAATCAGCTGATTGTAAACTCATCTTAGCTTTCATATCATGTAATTCTTTAGATAAATTTTTATTCTCTTCTAATAAAGAGCTTATTCTTTGAATTAAATTGTCTTCTTTAGATTTTAAGTTTACACAAACTTCAGAGATAATTCCGTCTCTTTCTTTTAGGTATTCATAAACAGCTTTTCCTGTTATTGCTTCTATTCTTCTTACACCTGCTGCCACTCCACCTTCAGATAATATCTTGAACATTCCTACTTGAGAAGTATTTGTCAAGTGAGTTCCTCCACAAAGTTCTGTAGAATAATCTCCCATAGAAACTACTCTTACCTCATCACCATATTTTTCACCAAATAGTGCTGTAGCTCCTTTTTCTTTAGCTTCCTTTATATTCATAATATCACATTTTATGTCTAAAGATGATAAAATAACATTATTTACTTTTTCTTCTATTACTTTTAATTCTTCATTTGATATAGCTTCAAAGTGAGTAATATCAAATCTAAGTCTTTCTGGAGTAACTAAAGAACCAGCTTGATTAACATGGTCTCCTAATACTTCCTTTAATGCCTTGTGAAGTAAATGTGTAGCACTGTGATTTCTTGCAGCTGCTATTCTAGTTTCTCTATCTACTAGTGTCTTTACTTTATCTCCATTGCTTATTATTCCTGATTTTATTATACCTATGTGTTTTATACTATTATTAGCACCTTTTTTAGTATTTAGTACCTCTAAAACTAAGTTTCCATTAGTTATTAATCCACAATCTCCAACTTGTCCTCCACCTTCTGGATAGAAAGTAGTATTATCTAGTACTATAGATATCTTGTCGCCTTCTTTTGCACTTTGAACTAACTCATCATCTTTGACTATAGCTTCAACAGTTCCTTCACCATAAATTTCACTATATCCATTAAATATACTGTCAACTGTAGATTCTAATTTTGATAGAGGGTCTTCCTTCCAGCTTTCTCCATCCATATTTCCTCTAGCATTTCTAGCTCTTTCTTTTTGTTTTTCCATCTCTTCATTAAAAGCTTCTTCATCTACAGATATATGTTCTTCTTCTAAGATTTCTTTAGTTAAGTCTATAGGGAAGCCATAAGTATCATATAGTTTAAAAGCTTCTTGACCACTTAGGACAGTTTTTCCTTCATTTTTTAATACTTCTATATAAGAGTTTAATATTTCTGTTCCTTGGTCTATAGTTTCATTGAATTTTCCTTCTTCTATACCAACTACTTTTTTAATATAGCTTTCTTTTTCAACTAAAACTGGATATGCTTTATCATTTACTTTTATAACTTCATCTATTAGCTTCTGTAAAAATAATTCTTTTACACCTAATAACTTACCATGACGAGCAGCACGTCTAAGAAGTCTTCTAAGAACATATCCTCTTCCTTCATTTGATGGAAGTACTCCATCACTAACTAAAAATGTCACAGCTCTTATATGGTCAGTTATTATTCTTATTGATATATCATTTTTTGGATTCTCTCCATATTTTACTCCTGTTAACTTCTCAACTGCTTCTAATATAGACTTAATTGTATCTACTTCAAAGATAGTATCTACACCTTGCATGATACATCCCATTCTTTCAAGACCCATACCTGTATCTATATTCTTACTTTCTAATAGACTATAATTTCCTTCTTCATCTCTATCAAACTGAGTAAATACATGGTTCCAGAATTCCAAATACCTATCGCAATCACAGCCTGGTTTACAGTCTGGATTATCACATCCATATTCTTCTCCTCTATCAAAGTATATTTCTGAACAAGGACCACAAGGACCTATACCTATCTCCCAGAAATTATCATCTTTACCAAGTCTAACCATTCTTTCTTCTGGGAAATTCATTTCTTTTGCCCATATATCATAAGAATCATCATCTTCTTCATATACAGTTACCCATATCTTATCTTCTGGTATATTTAACCATTCTGTAACAAATTCCCATCCCCATTTGATTGATTCTCTTTTAAAGTAATCCCCAAATGAAAAGTTACCCATCATTTCGAAGAATGTAGCATGTCTTGCAGTTATACCTACATTTTCTATATCTCCTGTTCTTATACATTTTTGAGATGTACACATTCTTACATTTGGAGGTACTTCTACACCTGAAAAATAGTTTTTCAAAGGTGCCATACCTGAATTTATAAGTAATAAACTCTTATCATTGTTTGGTACTAAAGAATAACTATTTGCTACATAATGACCTTTTGACTCAAAAAACTCTAAAAACTTACTTCTTATTTCATTTAATCCCATCTTTTCCATATTATGTTCCTCCTAATAAATTTTATTTTTTCGTTTAAATAAAAAACCTCGTCCCTATAAATAAATTTATAGGGGCGAGGACAATCGCGGTACCACCCTAATTATCATACAAATTATGATATCTTCGGAAAACCTTAGCTATAACGTAACTACCGTCAATCTCTACTTAAATCCTCCTTACAGAAGATAAATTGTTCAAGATTGCTACTAAAAGGCTGCTTCAAATATTATATTCTAAGGGGTTCCAGCATATTCCCTCTCTCTATAAGACATCAAATATTTTACTACTCCTTATCACTGTATTTGCTTTTTAATTAATATACTAATTATATTACTAAATTTTACAAAATTAATCAATACTATATTTTCATATACAATAAATTTATTTTATAAACTTTATTCTATCTTAATATACTTTATTGTTTATTTTTTTAATTTTTTAGAAGTTTTTATAAACTTTTCTCGATTATTCCTCCACCTACTACAACATCTCCATCATACATTACTACAGACTGACCTTTAGTAATAGCTCTTTGAGCTTCATCAAAAACTATTTTAATAGTATCTTCTCCTATTTTATGGATAGTAGCTGGTGATGGCTTTGCTGAATATCTTATTTTTGCTTGGACTTTTAATGGTTCTTCTAATTTATCTATTGATATAAAGTTAACATTTTTTGCAATAAGTTCTTTTTTAAATAATTCTTCATTATCTCCAAGAACTATAGTATTATTTATTGGATTTATATCTATTACAAACATTGGTTTACCAAAAGTAATTCCAAGCCCTTTTCTTTGACCTATTGTATAATATAGTATACCCTTGTGTTTTCCAAGTATATTACCTTTAGTATCCACAAAAAAACCTTCTTCAATACGTTTTTTAGAATGTTTTTTAACATAATTTGCATAGTCATTATCTTTAACAAAACAAATTTCTTGACTATCAGGCTTATTGTGTACTGCCATACCCATTTCCTTAGCAATTTCTCTTACCTTATCTTTTTCATAGTCACCGATTGGCAATAAAGTATGCTCTAGTTGTTCTTGTGTAAGATTATAAAGTGCATAAGTTTGGTCTTTTTTATCTGTAACAGATTTCTTTAGCAAATATCTTCCTGTACTTTCATCCTTTTCTATCTTTGCATAGTGACCTGTGGCTACATAATCACAACCTATTTGTCTAGCTTTCTTATAAAAATCATCAAATTTTATATGTTTATTACAAGCTATACAAGGATTAGGAGTTTTTCCTTCTAAATATTCATCTATAAAATAATCTATTACTTTTTCTTTAAACACTTCTCTAAAATTTAGAACATAAAATGGTATACCTATTTTATTTGCTACCCTTCTAGCATCTTCAACTGCTGATAAAGAGCAACAACCACCTTCATTTTCAACATCGTCATCATCTTGCCACAATTTCATAGTAACACCAATGACATCATACCCTTGTTGTTTTAAAAGATATGCAGCTACAGAGCTATCAACTCCTCCACTCATACCTATCATTACTTTTTTATTCATAAACAAATTTCACCTCATCTTTTGCATTACTTATTATTATATCATATAGAACAAGCATTGTATTTATTTAAAATATAGCTTGCTCTATTTTCTAAAAAAATAATTATTTTCATTATCTAAATATTATAAATATATATTTTGTTAACTAATTGACTCCTAAAACAAGTTAAAACTATTAATTTAAACAATAAAAAATAGCTATTTTACAAACAGCTATTTTTTATATCTCATTAATACTTCTTTTTAATCATTTTAAACTTTCTAACAACACAACCACTTATTTTTATTCTTCTTCTTGAACATCATGGTCATGAGCATCATCTATAACATATCCATCTAGTTCTGGTATATGGATATTATTCTTTTGAG
The DNA here is from genome assembly GCF_020657775.1 of Clostridioides sp. ZZV14-6345. Lineage (NCBI taxonomy): Bacteria > Bacillati > Bacillota > Clostridia > Peptostreptococcales > Peptostreptococcaceae > Clostridioides > Clostridioides sp. ZZV14-6345. Next base: position 51,213 of record NZ_JAGWCX010000014.1, read on the forward strand.
CGTAATCTATAAGAGCTGCCTTTACAGCTTGTTCAGCTAAAACTGAACAGTGCATCTTTACTGGTGGTAAACCATCTAAAGCTTCTGCAACAGCTTTATTTGTAAGTTCTAGTGCATCTTTTATAGTTCTTCCTTTTATCATTTCAGTTGCCATAGAAGAACTTGCTATAGCTGAACCACAGCCAAATGTCTTAAACTTAACATCCTTTATTACATCTCCATCTATGTCTAAAAATATCTTCATTATATCTCCACATGTAGGATTTCCAACTTCACCTACACCACTTGCATTATCAATTTCTCCCATATTTCTTGGATTCATAAAATGTTCCATAACTTTATCACTATATTGCATTATTTTTCCTCCTACTCAATTTATGTCTATTTTTTACGCTTTATCTTTCTGTCTATTTTACTAAGCCTTGTTTCTTTGCATCATCATAAAGTGGTGACATACTTCTAAGTCTTTCTATAACTTTTGGTAAGTTTTCCAATATATAATCTATATCATCATCTGTTGTAAAATCTCCAACTGTAAGTCTTAATGAACCATGTGCTATTTCATGTGGTAAACCTATTGCAAGAAGTACATGTGAAGGGTCTAATGAACCAGAAGTACATGCAGAACCACTTGAACCAGCAATTCCTAACATATCTAATAATAAAAGTATTCCTTCACCTTCTATAAATTGGAACGCAAAGTTTGCATTTCCTGGCAATCTATTTTCTAAGCTACCATTTATTCTTGTATAAGGTATTCTTTCTAACACACCATCTATTAGCTTATTTCTAAGACGAGTTAAAGTTTCTACATGGTTTTGCATATTTGCTTTAGCTAATTCTGCTGCTTTTCCATATCCAACTATTGCAGGTATATTTTCTGTACCAGCTCTTTTACTTTTTTCTTGTGCTCCACCATGGACAAAGTTATGAAGTCTTACACCTTTTCTTATGTATAAAGCTCCTACACCTTTTGGTCCATATATTTTATGTGAAGACATACTCATTAAGTCTATTCCTAATTCTTTAACATCTACTGGAATATTTCCTGTAGCTTGTACTGCATCAGTGTGGAATAATATCTTATGTTTTTTAGATATTTCAGATATTTCTTTAACAGGTTGTATAGTTCCTATTTCATTATTTGCAAACATTATACTTATAAGTATAGTAGTATCTTTTATTGAATCTTCTAATTGTTTTAAATCTACTTTTCCTTCGCTGTCAACATCTAAATAAGTTATTTCAAATCCATGATGTTTTGCTAAGTATTCACATGTATGAAGTATTGCATGGTGCTCTATTTTTGAAGTTATTATATGATTACCTTTATTTTTATTAGCATAAGCTACACCCTCTAGTGTCCAGTTATCACTTTCTGAACCACCTGCTGTAAAATATATTTCACTAGGTTCAGCATTTATAAGGGCTGCTACTTGTTCTCTTGCTTTATCCAAAGCATCTTTTGCTTCTCTTCCGAATGTGTGAAAACTAGATGCATTACCAAAATAATCTGTTAGGTATGGCATCATTGCATCCAATACTTCTTTTTTAATAGGTGTTGTTGCAGAATAATCCATATACAATCTTCTTTTTTCCATTACATTCATCTCCAAATCTATTTTTTAATATTTGTTATATCATTTTCTAATTTATTTTTGTTATAGTCATTTATCATATCTTTAAGAGTAATCGAATCTATAACATCTTCTATACCCTTTTTCATCTTTTCCCAAACTATTTTTGTTACACACATGTTTGAGTTTTCACATACATCTTCATCTAGTACACAGTCAGATAATGCAACTGGCCCTTCTAATACTACAAGTATATCTCCTACTGTTATATCTTCAGCATTCTTTGAAAGTAAATAACCCCCTTGAGCACCTCTTACACTTTTTACTAGACCCGATTTTTTTAAAGATGAAAATATTTGTTCTAAGTACTGATCTGATATTTTCTGCTTCTTAGCAATAAATTTTAATGATACTGGTCCATTATCTTGATTTAATGCCAATTCAAACATTGCTTTTAATCCATATCTACCTTTAGTAGACAACTTCATATATTATCACCTCTATATAGAAATCTAATTCATACTGTTTTAGTAGGAATTACTTTCAAGATAATTTTATTATACCCTACTAATTTTGTCAAGATTAATTTTAATTTTTTATTTTGAATAAATTCCCCATTTTCCAATATTTTCAAATCCTAGTTTTTTATATATCTTTCCAGCTTCTTCATTATCATAAAACAAACAAGGTATTTTGTTCTCTTTTAATAGTTCTGAACATAGTTTAATTAGGCACTTTGTAGCAAGTCCTCTAGCTCTATATTTAGGATGTGTTCCTACTCCAACTATCATTGCATGGGTCTTATTTTCTGAAGTACTCTTTGCCATTGACACTACTTGCTTATTAATCTCTACACAATATCCTCTACCTGTTCTTAATCCATTTTTTAAATTGTCTAAAGTTGTACTGTGAAATTCATCTATCAAATCATAAAGCCTTACTGTTTTTTTTAGATTTCCAAGCCTAATTCTCTTAACCTTTTCTTTACAATTATTATCTATCAAAAACTTTTTAGTTTGAAGTTTGCAAAAATCAACTATCTTTAAATTATTAAGTCCTAATCTCTTTGCTAAGGCATCTACAGCACATATTTTTCCAGAAATTTCTTCATAATTAGTATTACAAAGTAGATTATAAAAACCTTCCACATCATACTCTCCATCAGAATAAAACATAAGGAATTCAAAATACTTAAGTAATACTGCCTTCATTTCACCTTGTTCATCTATATCTGCCCATATATTTAAAAAATTACTTCCATATCCATACCTTTCAATATCCCCTATTATAAATAAATTGTACTCAGGTTCTTTTTTTAAGTATTTCATAACTCTACTATGATAAGTTGAGTTAAGTTTTATAATCATAATATCTACCCCCGATACATAAAGTTCAGTTTAAAAATCACTATCTATATATTCTAAATATTTTTTTATATTTCTCTCAGTTTTATTTTCTTGTGGTATGTAATAAATACTATCTTTTATGCTATCTGGTAAATACTGTTGCTTTACATAATGATTTTTAAAATTATGAGGATATTTGTATCCACAACCCCTACCTATCTCTTTAGAACCAGAATAATGAGCATCTTTTATGCTATTTGGTATATCCTTAACAAACTCTTTATCCAATTCATCCATAGCTTTCATTATTGCTATACATGCAGAATTAGATTTTGGAGATGTAGCTAAAAGAATAGTAGCTTCTGCTAATGGTATTTTTGCTTCTGGAAATCCAAGTTGCATAGCTGAATCTACACATGCCTTTACAATCACAATAGCATTTGGATAAGCGAGTCCTATATCTTCACTAGCTATTACCAAAAGTCTCCTACAGATACTTATCAAATCCCCACCTTTTATAAGTCTTGCTAGATAATGTATAGATGCCTGTGGGTCACTTCCTCTTATAGATTTTTGAAATGCACTTAAAATGTCATAGTGACTATCACCATTTTTGTCATAATTTATAATCTTATTAAATGTAGATGCCTTTATTACATCTGAATCTATATAAGTTATATTATCTTTATTTGGTTTAGTTGAATAAACCACCATTTCCAAAGTATTTAAAGCTCTTCTCATGTCTCCATCAGAAAGAATAGCTATATCTTCAATAGCATCCTTATTGCACTCAATATCCATATAACTATCTTCATTTAATACCTCAACAGCCCTTTTTAATCCTTTTTCTATGTCAATTTTTTCTAAAGGTTTAAATTCAAATACAGTGGACCTACTTAAAAGAGCTTTATATACATAATGATATGGATTTTCTGTAGTGCTAGCAATCAAGGTTATACTCCCATTTTCCATAAATTCTAATATTGATTGTTGCTGTTTTTTATTAAAGCTTTGTATTTCATCTATATATAATAAAACTCCATTTATGTTATTTATACTTCCAAGTTCTGATATTACCTTTTTTATATCTTCTAAAGATGAATTAGTAGCATTTATTTTATAGAAACTTTTATTACTTCTTTCTGCTATTATTTCTGCCACTGTAGTTTTACCAACACCAGGAGGGCCAAAAAATATCATATTAGGCAAAAAATTAGATTGTAATATCTTAGACAATATTTTTCCATTACCTATTATATGACTTTGACCTATTACGTCATTCATTATTTTTGGTCTTATTTTATCTGCTAAAGGCATCTTATCACTCCTTTTTAATATACTCTATAACTATTTCAATAATTCGTCTAAAAAAGGTACCTATTTGAAATAGATACCTTTTCTAATCTCAATCTACATAACATAGACTATTGATTGTTTTTTAATTTTTTTAATTCATCTGTAAGCTTGTCATTAAGTATTCTTATATGAGTACCTTTCATACCTAATGATCTTGATTCTATCACACCTGCACTCTCAAACTTTCTAAGTGCATTTACTATTACTGATCTAGTTATACCAACTCTATCAGCTATCTTACTTGCTACAAGTAAACCTTCTTTACCATCTAATTCAGCAAAAATATGCTCAACTGCTTCAAGCTCGGAGTAGGACAGAGTGCCGATTGCCATTTGAACTACAGCTTTCTTTCTCATTTCTTCTTCTAATTCTTCGCCTATTGCTCTTAATATTTCAAGACCAACAACAGTTGCACTATATTCAGCTATTACTAAATCATCATCATTGAATGAGTTTGAATATCTTGAAAGTACTAATGTTCCTAATCTTTGACCACTTCCTAAAATTGGAACTACTGTAGTATATTTTTGTAATCTTCCATGTTCTTCAGGAAAGATTTCTAATATCTTCTCACCATTTAAATTTTCTAATGTTTCATTAATTTTTAACACATTTTGAGTATATTCATCTGAAAATTTCTTTTGTTTAGTATACTCATCTTCTATAACTGAACTGTCTTGAGCATCATTTAAATGAAGACCTAATACTTTACCTTTTGCACTTACTACATAAACATTAGAATTTAAAACATCTCCTAATGCTCCGGCCAGTAAATCAAAAGAGACACTACTTCCACCACTTGTTTGTAATGTTTTATTTATTTTCCTTGTTTTTTGTAACACTTCACTTGCCATTTAATCATCTCCTCATGAAATTTAGGCCTTTTAATAACCTTTTATATTTTCTAATATTATTCTCACTTTTAATGAAAATTTATTTTTCTATTAGTTGTTTACACTTGAAAGATTATCATAGATTGGAACCTTTTTCAAGAGAATTATGTGATTTTTTTCAATTTTCACTCTTTTCCGTCATTATGCTCTTTTGGCTCTTTATTACATTCTTTATTAGAACATACTGTTTTTGTTTCAGATTTAGTCACTTTTTCAACCATATATGAACCACACTTCTCACAAAACTCTCCTGTTGGCTTATTCCAAGCTACAAAGTCACAGTTCGGATAATTAGAACATCCATAAAAAGCTTTACCTTTTTTAGATTTTCTAAGTATAATATCTCCTTCTTCACATTTTGGACATTTAACACCAATTTTATTCATTATCGGTCTAGTTGTTTTACAATCAGGATAGTTTTTACAAGCCATGAACTTTCCAAATCTACCATATTTTATAACCATATTAGAACCACAGTTCTCACATATTTCATCAGTTTCTTCATCCATATTTACTTTTTCTATATTTTCTAGTGCTTCTTCAATGGCTTCTTTAAGCGGTGCATATGCTTTAGATACAATTTCCTTCCAATCTGTATTTCCATCTTCTATAACATCAAGTTTACTTTCCATATCAGCAGTAAAATCTACATCTATAAATTTATGAAAATTATTTTCTAAAATATCAGTAACTATTATTCCAAGTTCGGTTGGACATAAACTTGTTCCTTGCTTTTCAACATATTCTCTATTTAATATAGTAGCTATTGTTGGGGCATACGTACTTGGTCTACCTATACCTAGCTCCTCTAGTGTTTTTACTAAACTAGCTTCTGTATATCTTGCTGGTGGTTGTGTAAAATGTTGGTCTGGTAATATATTTTCTATATTTAATATATCCCCTTTTTCTATACTTGGCAAAATTTTATCTTCTCTTTCTGAAAAGTTGTATACTTTTGTATAACCATCAAATTTCATTTTTGAACCAGTTGCTTTAAATACGATATCTCCTATTTTACATTCTACATTTAATATATCAAATACTGAATCCTCCATTTGACTAGCTACAAATCTTCTCCAAATTAAATTGTATAACTTGTACTGGTCTTTGCTCAATGAAGCTTTTATACTATCAGGAGTTCTATCAACAGAAGTTGGTCTTATTGCCTCATGGGCATCTTGAACCTTTTTAGCCTCTTTTTTTTCTTTTTTATCACCAGTGTTTTTATAGTAGTTTTCTCCTAGATTACTTACTATATAATCTTTAGCTTTTTCTTTTGCTTCATCAGATATTCTTTTAGAGTCAGTTCTTATATATGATATAAGACCAACAGTACCTTCACCTTCTATGTCTATACCTTCATACAATTCTTGTGCTATCATCATTGTTTTTTTAGTAGTAAAAAATAGCTTATTTGCTCCTTCTTGTTGAAGCATACTTGTTGTAAATGGTTTTGGAGCAGATTTACGTCTTGATTTAGATTCTATCTTCTCAACTTTTAAATCTTTCCCTTCCATTTCTTTTAGTATTTCATTTACAGCCTCTTCATTTTCTAATTCAATTTTTTCATCATTCTTACCATAAAATTTCAAAGTTATATCTTTGTCTTTTGCTGTCTTTGCTTCAACATCTATTGTCCAGTATTCTTTTGGAATAAATGCTTTTATTTCTTTTTCTCTATCACAAATTAATTTTGTTGTAACAGATTGCACTCTACCTGCACTAAGACCTTTTCTAACCTTCTGCCATAATATAGGACTTATTTGATAACCTAAAAGTCGGTCCAATACCCTTCTTGCCTGTTGTGCATCAACCAAATTTATATCAATATTTCTAGGATGCTTAATTGCTTTTTTAATTGCATCTTTAGTTATTTCATTAAACTCTATTCTACAATCCTCAGATTCATCTAAATTTAGTATATGAGCTAAATGCCATGATATAGCTTCACCCTCTCTATCAGGGTCAGTTGCTAGATACACTTGTTTAGACTTTTTAGCTTCTTTTTTTAATTCCTTTATTACATCGCCTTTTCCTCGTATGTTTATATATTGAGGTTCAAAATTATTTTCTATATCTACACCTAATTTACTTTTAGGTAAATCTCTGACATGACCAACTGATGCTTTAACTGTGTAATGACTTTTTCCTAAAAATTTTTCTATAGTTTTAGCTTTTGCAGGCGATTCTACGATGACTAATGTTTTGGCCATAAAACCACACACCCCCACTACTTAATCTTAATTTATACATTTAAACTGTACGTTTTATTATTCATTTCTACTACTAACTCATTTAGTACTAATTCATTAATTATTGAATTTACATACTTTATTTCTATACCAGTATAATCACAAATACTATCTATATGCAAGTTTCCTTCTCTTTTTATAGCTTCAATTATTTGCTTAGACTTGGCATTTAAACTTATATTATCATATTTTTGATTTATTTTTTTATCAACAATATTAAATATGTTATATTCATTCAAAATATCCTCTATATTTTCAATTAATTTTGCACCTTCTTTTATAATTTTATGACAACCTCTACTCATTTGAGAATTTATATTACCTGGTACTGCAAAAACATTTTTTCCATGCTCAAGAGCAAAATCTACTGTGATTAATGCACCACTTTTTATGGCTGCCTCTACAACAACTACTCCATCACTTAATCCACTAATAATCCTATTTCTATTAGAAAAATGGTATGGGGCTACTGTCGAGTTAATATTATACTCTGATAATAATAATCCCCCATTTTCTAATATTTTATTTGATAAATGTAAATTTTGTTTTGGAAGAGGATTGTCTACTCCTGAACCAAGCACTGCTATAGTTTTAGATTTTCCATTCATGCAACCTATATGTGAGTATGCATCTATTCCTATAGCTAATCCACTTACTATATTAACTCCATACTGGGATAGTTGACAACTCATTGTTTTTGCACAATTAATTCCATAGGCTGTAGGTTTTCTTGAACCCACTATAGCTATATTAAAATTATTATTAACTAAATCTATGTTACCTTTATAAAATAATAACTTTGGAGCATTGTATATATTCTTTAATTTTTCAGGATATTCTTTGTCATATTGACAAATATACTTAATTGATTTTTTATAAAGTAGTTCTTTTATATTTTCTAAATAAGCGTGACCTCTATATTTTACTATACTTTTTCTAATATTCAAGCTTATATTTTTTAAATTATATATTTCTTTTTCAGAAAAATCAAATATATCCTCAATATTTACTATTTCATTTTCTATTATTTCAATCGTTTTTGTTGTTATTCCACTAATTGATTTCAACCACAAATAAGTATCTCTTTTTTCCATAAAATCCACCTCAAAAACTTATTTAAAATAATTATAATAAGCCTTTCTAAATGAAAAAGCTTCTATAATACACTGCGAATTTATTAATTCTATTTCCTCCAAATCCGCTATTGTCCTTGCCATTTTTAAAAGTTTTGTATAACTCCTACTGCTTAGGTTATATTTATTAAATATTATCTCAGCCGTTTTTGAAGCTTCTTTTTCCAGTCTACAATAGTTTAATAAATTGTAAGCTTTAATTTCACTATTATTTTTTATATTATCTTTCTTAAATCTATTTATCTGTATTTTTCTAGCATTTTCTACTCTTCTCTTTATTTTTTGAGAACTTTCTTCTTGTTTTGAAGAATTAAAATCAGAATATTTTATAGAATTAACTTCTACAAAAATGTCAAACCTATCTAATAATGGACCTGATATTTTATTTATATATCTATCAATTTCGTTACTTCTACATCTACACTCTGTTTCTGACATATAATAACCACATGGACATGGATTCATAGCTGCAATTAACAATACTCTACAAGGATATTTTGCATTGTACTTTACTCTAGATATATTTACATATCCATCTTCTATAGGTTGTCTTAAAGTCTCAAGTATTTTTCTATCGAATTCAGCTATTTCATCCAAAAACAAGATACCTCTATGTGCTAGTGCAACTTCTCCAGGCCTTGCATCTATTCCTCCACCAATTAAGGATTGCTTTGTAGTTGTATGATGAGGTGCTCTAAAGGGTCGCTTATCAATTATTCCTTTATTTTCATTTATCATACCTAGTACACTATAAACTTTACTTACTTCTATCATTTCTTCTATACTTATATCTGGTAAAATCGTCCTTACTCTTTTTGCAATCATAGTTTTTCCTGAGCCTGGAGGTCCAATCATAAGTATATTATGATTACCAGCTGCTGCAATTTCTGCACTTCTCTTTACGAAGTAATTTCCTCTTACATCTTTAAAATCTTCATCATATTTATTTTCTTTTATACTATAAGCCTTAATATATTTACAACCTTTATAATTATAATCTTTTTCTAGCTCTTTACTATTTTTTTCTAGCTCATCATCTAAAAAAGACATTATCCTTTCTTTATCGACTCTTATTTCTTCATTTAAAAAATCAACACATTCTTTTAAACTTCTAATAGGAATTATATCAATCTCATCTACAAATAAACTTTCTTTTATATTCTCAATTGGTATAAAAATACGTTTTATATTTTGAGTTTTTGCCCCCATAATTATAGGCAATATTCCTCTTACTTTTCTTATTTTTCCATCTAATGACAACTCTCCTATAAACATACTTTCTCTTATGTAATTTTCATCCTTTTTTATTGACTCTCTTAAAAGACCTATACTTATAGATAAATCTAAAAAAGCTCCTTCTTTTTTTATATCTGCTGGCGATAAATTTACAACTATTCTCGTACTTGGAAATTTATATCCACTATTAATAATTGCTGATTTTACTCTCTCTCTTGACTCTTTGATTTCCTTACTTGGAAGACCAACAATGTTAAAGCTAGGTATTCCATTACTTATATCAACTTCAACCTTTACCAAAAAGCTATCTATTCCTACTAAATTGCTTGAGTTAATAATACTTAACATATTTAATCCTTTCCAAAAATTTTATATTTTTTAAAAAGCATTCATTATGTGATTTATTCTTTTTTCTAATAAATAGACCTCTATAATATCAAATCTTATGGGAGTGTTATGTAAGTTATTTTTTATAATATAGTACTTTGCAACATCAATTATCTTTTTTCTCTTTTTAAAACTTACAGATTCACAAGGATAGCCATACTTTATTGTCGTCCTTGATTTCACCTCCACGAATACAATCTCATTACCTATACTTGCTATTATATCGACTTCTCCTATCTTTAATCTGTAGTTTTTTTCTAGTATCTCTACACCCTTTGATAACAGATAATTAACTGCTATTTCTTCTCCAAAATCACCTTTTTCTTTATTATTCATTGTTTACTCCAATACACTAAATTTTTACTTTTAAATTATGGTCAGTATACAATTTAACTATTCAATTTTTTTAAATTGATTTTATCTCCATGAATATTAATAAATACTTCTATTGACTTTATTCTGCTATGATATTATTCTAGTTTTCATAGATAAAGTTTATTTTTATGGAGGAAGGTCTTTAATGAAGAGAAAAAAATTAGTTATTTTTATACGATATTTATCTCTATTTATGTTAGTTGTAAGCTATTTGAACAATGTTGAAAATACATTATATCCAATTATGACCATGATAATATTATTTTTAATTATAATAAATAATCAAGTTAGATTTTTTTCTTTATCAAATGAGAATAAATTTGTACTTATTTCTTATTTTTTAGAACTTACTTTAATTTTTATATTGTGTAATTATACAAAAGCTTTTAATTCTCTTTACTTTGTTCCTTTAATTTTAGATACATCATTTTTAATAAAGGAAAAATATAAATACATATTATTCTCTTTCATTATAATATCTTCTTTTATTATTAGTTTAGATAAAAATATATATTTAGCACTAGAATCGAGTTCTATATTGTTAATTATAACTATACTTTCTATATATCTAGAAAGTGAGAATTTATCAAAATTATACAATCAAAATCTTTATGATAAACTCAGAATTTCTAAAGATGAACTAAAGAAAGCTAATGCTGATTTGGAAATTTATGCAAGTTCTATAGAAGAATTAGCAATCTTAAAAGAAAGGAATCGAATATCAAGAGAAATACATGATAGTGTAGGACATTCTCTTTCTACAACAATAATACAATTAAATGCTATAGAAAAACTCTTAAAGGACAAACCTCTAATTTCTGATTTAGTACATGAACTTAGAGAATTTGTAACTGAAAGTTTTCAAGATGTAAGAAGGGCTATATCTGAACTAAAACCTGTTGAATATGAAAATTACCAAAATTTATTTAAAATCAAAGAGCTCGTTAAAAGCTTCATTAAGCTTACAAATATCAATGTTAGATTAACTATATCTAAAAATACTTGGAACCTATCTAGAAATCAATCTATAGCTTTATATAGACTTATTCAGGAATCGCTTTCCAACTCATCAAGACATGGAAAAGCAACTGAAATCAGAATTTTTATGACATTCAATCCTTCAAATCTTATAGTTACTATTAGTGATAATGGTATAGGATGTGGCAATATAAAAAAAGGAAATGGGCTTAGCAGTATTAGTGAAAGAATATATGAATTAAATGGTAAAGTTGAATTTGATAATTCTAATAATGGTTTCACAACTAGAGCTTCTTTTCCTAAATTTTCAGGGGGTGATTTTTTTGAATAAAATCAAAGTTCTTATAGTAGATGATGAAAAATTGATTAGAAAAGGTCTTAAAATTATTTTGTCATCTTATGATGACTTAGAAATTGTAGGAGATGCTTCTAATGGATATGAGGCTTTAGAATTCTGTAAAACAAACGATGTAGATATAGTTCTTATGGATATACGAATGAAGGTTTGTGATGGAGTTCTAGGTACAAGGCTTATAAAAGAATATAATAGTTCTATAGCATTATTAATTTTAACAACATTTAATGATGATGAATATATAAAAGATGCTATGAAATTTGGAGCTTCTGGATATCTTTTAAAAGATAGTTCTGATGAGGTATTACATGAAGGTATTCGTTCTTCATTTTTTGGCAATATTGTACTTGATAAAAGTGTAGCTGAAAAAATTATGTCCTCTGAAAAAACAATTGAACAAGAGCATATTTATGACATGTACAATTTAACAGAAAAAGAAATATCCATAATTAGATTAATTGCAAATGGACTTAATAATAAAGAAATAAGCCAAGAGTTATTCTTATCTGAAGGTACAATAAAAAATAACATAACTAATATTTTAGGAAAACTAGAACTTCGTGACAGAACTCAACTAGCAATCTTTGCCTTCAAAAATAAAATCGTAATATAATAAATCTAAAAATATAAAGTGACTTAAGTCACTTTTTTTAGTGACTTATAGTAATAGAATTATAGTTTATAATTCTTTATTATAGTATTATAGATTTTTAACTTATACAAAATTATTTTGGGAGGTATTATTATGGATATAGTCAAAGTAAATAATATAACAAAAAGATTTAATGATAAACTAGCACTTGATAATATCAGCTTTTCTGTTAAAGAGGGCGAGATATTTGGGCTTATTGGCCCAAATGGTGCAGGTAAATCTACACTTATAAATATAATTACAAATCTTATGTTGCCAAACAGTGGTAGTATTCAAATCAATGGTTTAGATTTGTCAAAAGATTATATAAAAGCAAAATCTATAATAGGATTGGTTCCACAAGAATTAGCACTTATAGAAGCTCTTACTCCTTTTGATAACTTAGAATACTTTGGAGCTTTCTATGGTTTAAAAGGAAAGTTACTTCAAGAAAGAATCAATGAAGCATTAGAAGTCATAGGTCTTACTGAAGTCAAAAAGAAAAAGGTCAAAAAATTGTCTGGTGGTATGCAAAGAAGATTAAACATTGGGATAGCACTCTTAAATCATCCTAAAATATTAATATTAGATGAACCAACTGTGGGTGTCGACCCACAATCAAGAAATCACATTTTCAATTTTATAAAAGATATATCTAAAAAACAGAAAACTACTGTAATATATACTTCTCACTATATGGAAGAAGTTGAACATCTTTGTTCTAAAATTTTTATTATGGATGAAGGTAAAGAGATTGCTTTTGGAGATAATGATTATTTAAAATCATTAGTATCTACAAATACAAAATTAATTATGGAAATAAAAAATATAAATGCTCAACTTATCTTTGATTTAAAAAATACTAAAGGTGTTATATCTATTTTAGAAAATAATTCATTAGTAGAATTGGATATAGATAAAAAATTACAACTTACAGATATACTCTCTGTTGTTGACAAAAACAATTCAAAAATAGTGCGAATTTCTTATGAAGAACCTAGTCTAGAAGATGTATTTTTAAATCTAACAGGCAAAAATTTAAGGGACTAGTGGGGGTGATTTTATGAAATTATACATGAGTATAAAAACTATGCTAAAAGGTTTAAGAAGCTCCTTTATACTTAACTTAATATATTTTTTAGCTTTGCCTTTGATTCTAGCTTGGTTTCTTGGAATGGTTACAGAAAGCATGTTTCAAAATCCTATACAAACAGACCCTACATCAATTGTTATATATGATAAAGATAACACAAAGCTATCAAATAATTTGACAACATTTTTAAAAAATGATTTATCTTCTGTATTAACAGTCCAAAAAGAAGACTCTAAGGCAGATTTAAAACTCACTATACCTAAAGGATATGAAAATAATTTATTAGATGAAAAATCAAACATTATAAATATAGAAAACCTTGGCATTCACAATGATATTACAGTATTACTTCAGGATATATTAGACACTTATCATGAAAAGATATATTTGAATAATTCTCAAAAACTAAGTTCAGAAGAGTTATCTAGCTTATTTAATAAGAGTTCTATTGATACTTCTACAATAAAAAATAATGTCAAACAAGATTCTTATGAATACTTTGCTTTAGTTTCACTAGGATTTCTTGTAATAATTTTTATAATGAACAATATTTTATCAAATTATATAAGTGAATCAAAAGGACTTTCAAAAAGGCTTTATTCTATGCCTATAACTAGAGTACAATTCTTAATTTATGACTTTGTAGGTTTATGGATTTATTCATTTATATTCTTGTTATTATATGTCTTATTCTTTAGAATTCTTGGAATAACATTTAAAGGTAATTTTGCTATATTGACCTTACTTTGCGCTTTATCATCTTATTTTATGACTTCAATATCTTCTTTTGTAACCAGCTTTTTTAGTAAGAAATATGGTACATTTATAGTTTATACATTACTCTTCCTACAGGCAATTTTTGGAGGCATTTTCAGTGTAGTAAATGATGTGTTTACTAAGTTTACGAGTTTATCTCCTACTTATTTAATAGGAACATTGTTCAGTGATTATGAAACATTTAAAACTATAGATTCGATAGGAAACTTAATTTTTACATGTTTAATTGCCTCTACAATATTGATTACGCTTACTATTATAAAAGAAAAATACAAATGGAGGGAGGTTTAATAATGATTAGATTAATTGTTGCAAATATAAAGAGATATATAAAAAATCATTCTCTTTTAATTAATATAGTTATGTTTCCTGTTATATTAATTTTTTCTCTTAACTTTTTTACCAATAACTCGGAAAATCAATCAATGTACTTTTCTCCAGTAGCAATTGTATCTGACTCTTCAGGAAAGTATGAGCATAAGTTAATAAATAGCTCTAAATTAAAAGAAAACTCATTTGAATTAAATGAGAAAGATAAGGCAATGAGTCTATTAAAAAATAATAAAGTTTCTGCTGTATTCGTCTTAGATGAAAATTTTTCAACTAATATAGATAACTTAAAACGACCTGTAGTTAAGTGCTTTAAAACTGAAAATGGTGGTGGTAGTCTTTGGGCAGAATCACAAATAGAATCTTTTATTGCTAACTCATTAAAATTAAAAGTGGATAAAAATATAGATGATAAATTGACCAAAACAAATATAATTGATAAAAAAACAGATAAGAATAAAAATTCATTTTTAGTAGTTTTCTTAATATGTTATTTTATGTATATTAATGCAGCACATCTTGCTTCTGATTTATTTACATTAAAAAAATCAAATGTACTAAAAAGACTTATTTCTACAAATCACAAAGATATAAAAATAATTTTTAGTATATTTTTAGGGTTATTTTTTATTCAATCAATTGCATACATTTTAACTTTAGTGTGTTTTACATTTATAGGAGACTTTAGATTAACTATAAATATATTGATGATTGTGCTAGCAAATAGTTTTGTTGCAACTGGATTTGTATTTTGGATAGCCAGAGTATTTAAAAGTGAAAATTCTATCAGTCTTATATCTACTTTTTATTCTTTAATAGGTCTGGCTATATCTATATCTAGTCTAATACCATCAATGGATAAATTATCATTTATGACTAATCTTTCAAAGCTTACACCATTTTATTGGACTATAGATGCAATTAAAAACAATGGTAGTATCTTAATAAATATAATAGTTCTAATACTGATTGGAATTATTTTCGTAACGGCAGGGAGTCTTAAATTACGAGATTTTGCTAAAAACTAATAATTACTAAGTATAATTCGTATCTAGTTTTATATAATGATAACAGGATATTTCAACATGTTAAATCATTTTATCTTATATTTTTATCTTTAATTTTATATATCCTCAAAGCTAAACTTAATATTATATATTAATATTTTTGACTTGTCAAGCATTTTGTGGTATAATAATAATTATTAGATAATTAAAGCATTGTACTCAAGTTGCAATATCTAAAATTAAGTTTGGAGGTACAATTAATATATGTATAAAATTGGTGAAAGTGTGATGTATCCAAAAGAAGGAGCCTGCTATGTAAATGATATTGTAACAAAAAAAATAAATCATCAGATGCAAAAATATTATGAATTAACTGTTATTTTCAATAGTAACCTTAAAATTTCGATTCCAGTTCTAAATGCTGACAAAATTGGTATGCGTCCAGTTATGGATGGAAATGAAGTTGATAATTTTATCCAATCTATTGATAGAACAGATGGTGTATGGATTTTTGATAGAAAACAAAGACTTAAACTATACCATGATAAATTTCATTCAGGAGATGTTTTTGAGATTGTAAAATTGATTAAAATGCTTATGATACAAGATTGTTCAAAACAATTATGTAGTACAGATAAGGACTTTCTAAATAAAGCTCAAAGATTTGCTTTATCAGAATTAGCTGCTGCTCAATGCAAATCTTATACAATCGTATTAGAAGAAATGAAAAAACATATACTAAATTCGGCAAATAATAATTAAACATATGTTTTTATTTAAATAAAAAACCTAAAATGGAGTGCCTCAAAGTGAACTTTTTAGTTCATGGGCACTCTTTTTTGTATGAAATCAAGTATATCTTAATCATTACCAACAGTGAAAAAGAGGCTTATCTGTACTGCACCCCAATTGTTGGACCAAAAATCT